>JACPVD010000085.1 GCA_016191895.1 Chloroflexota bacterium
CATCCAAAACACCCCACACCCCAATTTGAAAAGGCGCTGACTGCGGTTGAAAATTGCGCTTCCCGCTTTCTAAAAAGCGCGATTTTTGACCGTGAGAGGTATACGCCAACGAGGTGTCTATGTTGCTGGAGTATATTGCCATCGGGGTGATGATCGCGGTCGCCACGGTGATCGCTTTCATCGCCATTGGCCTGGGGGAATTGTTCGGGCCGAGGAAAAAATCTGCCGCAAAAGACATGCCGTATGAATCGGGCATGAATCCCTACGGCGAAGGGACGCGGCGCATGCCGGTCCGCTTTTACCTGATCGCCGTTCTATTCATCTTGTTCGACATCGAAGTTGTGTTCTTTTTGCCCTGGGCGATCGCATTTCGCAAACTGGGTATTTTCGGCTTGATCGAAATGGTCGTCTTTATTGCCATTCTTCTTATCGGTTATGCATACGCATGGAAAAAAGGAGCGCTGGAATGGGAGTAGAGCAAAAACTTGGGAATATGGGCGTGGTCACCACCACGTTGGAAACGGTGGTGAACTGGACTCGAACGAATTCGATGTGGCCGATGTTGTTTGGCCTGGCCTGTTGCGCGATCGAGATGATGTCGGCGCAGGCTTCGAATTACGATATGAGTCGATTCGGCATGGAACTCATGCGCGCCAGCCCGCGCCAGTCGGATCTGATGATCGTGGCGGGGCGCGTCTCGAAGAAGATGGGGCCGGTCCTGCGCCGCTTGTACGATCAAATGCCCGAACCGAAGTGGGTGATCTCCATGGGCGATTGCGCTTCGTGCGGCGGAGTCTTCAATAATTATGCCATTTATCAGGGTGTGGATGAGGTTGTGCCGGTGGATGTGTACGTGGCGGGATGCCCGCCGCGCCCCGAGGCTTTAATTCATGGCGTGCTTACTGTGTATGAAAAAGTGAAGGGCGAGAAGTTTAGGGATTTGGCGAAAGGATAAAAGATTCCCTCATCCCCAACCCTTCCCCCGAAGGGGGAAGGGAGTTCCCTCTCCCGTCGGGAGAGGGTTAGGGTGAGGGTCGGAGTGATTGATGGATAAAAAACTCGAACCGATCGTAAAAATCATTCAGGAAAAATTCGGCGCGGGGCTGGAAGAATTCCGCGATGAAGTTCACCTGTCCGTGAAGGCCGGGCAGATCGTCGAAGCGTTGACGATCATGCGCGATGAATTTCATTTCGAATTGCTCTCCGCGCTGACCGCGGTGGATTACTGGCCGCAGGCGAATCCGCGCTTTCATGTGATCTATCAACTGACGTCGCTGGAGAAAAACCTTTCGGCGCAGATTCGAGTCTCATTAAACGGGAGCAGCCCGAAGGTCGGCACGGTGGCGGGGGTGTATGCATCGGCGAACTGGCGCGAGCGCGAACTCCTTGATATGTTCGGCATCGAGATCGAAGGTCATCCCGATCCGCGCAGGATATTGATGCCCGAGGATCACGAAGGACATCCGCTTCGCAAGGATTATCCGCTCGGCTATGAAGAGCCGCAGTTTACTTTTAATTTCGACGAGATCGACCTGCGCAAGCCATATGCAAAGGAATAGACATGGCACAGATTGAAGAAGTCAGCCTCGATAAATTCAAACATCTTGTATCGGAGCGCGCGCTTACCGGCGAGACCATGTTATTGAACATGGGTCCCCAGCATCCGTCGACGCATGGCGTATTGAGGCTTTTGCTCGAATTGGACGGCGAGGTGATCGTTAATTGCATTCCCGATATCGGCTTTTTACACACCGGTGTCGAAAAAAATATGGAAGCCAAGACCTATCAAAAGGCCGAGGTGATGACCGACCGTCTCGATTACATGAACACGATGGGAAACAACCTCGCGTATGTGATGGCGGTTGAAAAACTGGTGGATTTGGATGTGCCTGCGCGCGCGCAGGCGTTGCGCGTGATCCTTACCGAACTTCAACGCATCGCTTCGCATCTGGTCTGGCTTGGCACGTCGGGTCTCGACCTTGCGGCCATGTCTATGTTCCTGTATTGTTTCCGCGAGCGCGAGCAAATCCTCGATATTCTTGAACTGGTCTCCGGCCAGCGCATGATGACGACCTACTTCCGCCCCGGCGGCGTGTGGCGCGATGTGCCCGTGGAATTCGAAAAAGCGGTGCGAGACTTTATCAAAATTTTTCCGAAACGCATCGATGAATATGAAACGTTGTTGACGAAGAATCCGCTCTTCATCGACCGCATGGTGGATATCGGCTACCTGAGCAAAGAAACGGCTCTTTCCTACGGGGTGACGGGTCCCACACTACGCGCCTCGGGCGTCGATTGGGATTTGCGCAAGGCGCGTCCGTATTGCGGATATGAACAATATGACTTCCATGTGCCCGTCCTTGCGGAAGGCGATACGTATGCGCGTTATCTCGTGCGCATCGAGGAGTTGCGCGAGTCGTTGAAGATCGTCGAACAGGCGTTGAATAAACTGCCGCTCGGGCCGGTGCGTTCCGATAATCGCAAGTTTGTCCCCCCGCCGCGCTCCGAAATTGGCGTGAGCATGGAGGCGCTCATTCATCACTTCAAGTTATGGACGGAGGGCTTCCCCGCGCCGAAGGCTTCCATTTATAGCGCGGTCGAGTCTCCCCGCGGCGAGTTGGGTTTATTCATCGAAGGCGACGGCGGCCCGAAGCCGCTGCGCATGCATTTGCGCACGCCTTCATTCGATAATCTCGGCGTGCTTCCAGAGATCGTCAAGGGACATCTGGTTGCCGACCTGGACGCCATCCTCGCTTCCATTGATATTGTCCTCGGAGATATTGACAGATGAGCCTTGAGAAAACTTATCCGAAGGAAATAAAACAGATATTATCGAAGTATCCGCCGGAGCATAAACGCTCAGCGGTGATGCCGCTTCTTTACCTTGCCCAGCGCGAGGAAGGCTACATCACCAAGTCCGCGATGCGGGATATTGCGCAGATGCTGGGAATTACCGAGACCGAGGTCGCTTCGATCGTCGGGTTCTATACGTTGTATCACGATAAGAAGGAAGGCAAATACCGTATGCAAGTCTGCGCGGACCTGCCCTGTGCCCTGCGTGGCGCGGATGAATTTCTGGATAACCTGTGCGGCAACCTTGGGATTAAAGTCGGCGAGACGACTCCCGACGGGCTGGTGACTCTCGAATCGGTCATGTGCCTCGCCGCCTGCGACAAGGCTCCGATGTTCCAGATACAGGGTCCCGATGGGATCAAGTATCATGAGAACATGACTGTGGACCGAACGCTGGAGTTGATCGAGGCGTTGAAGAAGAGCGGTTCGTGATGTGTGAAGAGAAGGCATGAGCGAAGAATATGAAATTGATGTTGAGAAACATATCAACTACTGGCGCGAAGAAGCGCTTGATAGTTGGACGGATGCTGTTTACAACATAAAAGGCGCCCGTGTACAGGTGGCGCTATTCTCGACTCATTTAGCGGTTGAGAAAATTCTCAAGGCGCACGTGGTAAAGAAAACGAAAAACTTTCCGCCAATGATTCACAACCTGCTTTCCCTGGCAAGAATAGCAGGGTTGACGCTAACTTCCGAACAAACCGAATTGCTTGCGATATTGAACCCGCTAAATATTGAGACCCGCTATCCTGGCGTTGCAAGACAAAAACCCACAAAGAAGGAAGCCGAGGCAATTTTTAAGCGCACAAAGGCTGTTTTCGAATGGTTGATAGAAAAGTTATAAAGTCAATTCGCATTTATTTACGGGCTGTTGCCGATACAGGGATTCCTGTAAAGTGCGGCGTTCTGTTCGGTTCGTACGCGCGAGGACAACAGCGCGAATGGAGCGATATAGACCTGCTTGTGGTTTCTCCGCGCTACGATAAAAAATGGACGCGCAAAGATTGGGCAAAGTTATGGATTGTTGCGGCGAATACTGACGCGAGAATAGAGCCTATTCCTGTGGGCGAAAAACAGTTTAAAAATAATCGTGATTCGATGGTTATCGAATTAGCCCGTCGTGAAGGAAAAATCATCCCGCTTGTAAAATAAGAGACCCATGACACACATCCTTTTACGTCATCGTGACATACCCGACATCCACAAGATCGATGTCTATAAAAAGAACGGCGGGTTCGACGCCTTCAAAAAGGCCGTGACCAAGATGAAGCCCGACGATGTAACCAATGTCGTCAAGAATTCGGGCTTGCGCGGGCGCGGCGGCGCGGGCTTCCCAACCGGCATGAAGTGGTCGTTCATCGATAACAAGAACTGGCCGCATTATGTGGTCGCCAACGCCGATGAGTCCGAACCCGGCACGTTCAAAGACCGCGAGATCATGGAGGGCAATCCCTTCCAGTTTTTGGAAGGACTTGCCCTCGGGAGTTATGCCGTCGGCGCGAATGTCGCGTACGTGTATCTGCGCGGAGAGTTTTGGGAGCTGGCCGCCTTCCTCGATGAAAGAATCGCGGAAATGGAAAAGGCCGGGTATCTCGGCGATAAACTTTTCGGCAAGGATTATTCCCTGCGGATGTACACCCACCTCGGCGCGGGAGCCTACATCTGCGGTGAAGAGACCGCCCTGCTTGAATCGCTCGAAGGCAAACGCGGACAGCCCCGCGTGCGTCCGCCGTTCCCGCCTTCGTTTGGTTTATATGGCAAGCCCACCATCATCAACAATGTGGAGACGTTTACCAACGTGCCCATGATCATGGCAAACGGCGCGGAGTGGTACAAGTCCATTGGAACAGCCGACAGCGCCGGGGTGAAGATTTTTTCCCTCTCGGGGCGCGTGCGCCGGCCGGGAAATTATGAACTTCCCTTCGGTGCCACCTTCCGCGAGTTGATCTACGGCGAACATTACGGCGCCGGCGTACAGGACTCGCGCCCAGTGAAGGCCATCATGCCCGCGGGCGCATCCTCCTCGCTGATCCTTGTGAATGGCGACAACAAAGTTTTGGATACGCCGATGGACTATGCCTCCGTCCGCGCGCTCGGCGCGGACCTCGGGTCTGCTTCCGTGATCGTGCTCGATGATACGGTGGATATTGACTGGGTCATTAACAAGACCATTCATTTCTTCAAGCATGAATCCTGCGGCAAATGCACGCCCTGCCGCGAAGGCAATTACTGGATGAAGAATCTCACCGAGAAGATTCACGAAGGACACGGCAAACAGGAGGATGTTGACCTGTTGCTGAGTGTCGCGAAGCAAATGCAGGGTAAATGCCTGTGTGCATTGGGCGAATTTGCCACGATGGCTGTCGTTACCGGTATTGAAAGATTCCCACAGGATTTTAAGAAGGCAGTGAAATAGATATTGGAGATTAGATACTAGAGATTAGTGGACTGTTCTCTAATCTCCATTCTCTACTCTCTTTCTCCCGGAGACTTAATGAGCAAACAAGTCACGCTAACAATAAATGGAATTCAGGTCACCGTCCCCGATGGGACGCTGGTGGCCGATGCCGCGAAGATGGCGGGG
>JACPVD010000095.1 GCA_016191895.1 Chloroflexota bacterium
CACTCATGGACATCACCGGCGTGGTCGGTGCAGCCTACGCCCCCAATGATGGCTCCATCGACCCGACCGGTCTCACCAACGCCCTCGCCATTGGCGCAAAGAATCGCGGCGCGCGTTTCTTCTTCTATACCAATGTTGAGAAGATTAACGTCGTCAACGGGCGCGTCAGCGAAGTGGTGACAGACAAAGGCACGATCAAGACTGAGATCGTGGTCAACGCCTCCGGTATGTGGGGACGCGAGATCGGCAAAATGGTCGGCTTGAATCTGCCAGTCATCCCCATGGCGCATTTGTATATCCTCACCGAACCCATCAAAGGTGTGACCAATAAATTCCCCAACCTGCGCGACCCAGACTTGCTTGTCTATTACCGCGAAGAAGTAGGCGGACTTGTCACCGGCGGCTATGAACGTCAACCCGCCACCTTTGGCATGAATGGCATTCCGCGTGATTTCAAATTCAAACTCCTTGAACCCGATTGGGATCGCTTCACCCCGTTGATGGAAAACTCCATTCGCCGTGTGCCTGCAGTGGAAAGTGCTCCAGTGAAACTTCTCCTCAATGGACCTGAAGGCTTCACCCCCGACGGCGAATTCCTGCTGGGTCCCACCTCCGTCAAAGGTTTCTGGGTAGCGTGTGCATTCTGTGCGCATGGTCTTGCTGGCGCGGGCGGTATCGGCAAAGTAATGGCAGAATGGATCGTGGACGGATCGCCTGAATGGGATGTCTGGCGTTTGGATGTGCGCCGCTTTGGTCCAAACTACAACAGCCTCGAATATGCACGCGCGCGAACTTTCGAAACTTATACTCAGTATTACGACATTCACTACCCCGGCGAAGAAAGACTTTCCAAACGCAATGTGCGCGTCTCCCCCACTTACTTCCGTTTGCGCGACCTTAACTGTTCCTTTGGCGAGAAGATGGGTTGGGAACGCCCCAACTGGTTCCGTAAATATGAAGAACTTGCCACGCATGGTCACGAGCCGCGCGGATGGATGCGTCACAATTGGAGCCGCGCCATCGGTCATGAACATCTCATGACTCGTGAGAATGCTGGTCTGTTCGATGAAACTTCGTTCAACAAGTTCGAAGTGCGCGGACCGGGCGCGTTGAAGTTCCTCAACACCGTTTGCGCCAATCAAATTGATGTGCCCGTCGGCAACCTTGTCTATACGCAAGCGCTCAACAAACGCGGCGGCATCGAATGCGACTTCACCGTCAACCGCCTTGCAGAAGACCGTTTCTTCATTGTTACAGGGACGGCGTTCGGCCAACACGACATGTCCTGGCTCTCGCTTCAGATGCCAGAAGATGGCAGTGTGACCATCGAAGACGTCGGCTCGAACTACGCCTGTATCGGCATGTGGGGACCCAAGGCTCGTACCATCCTTGAGAAAGTCACCACCGAGGATGTCTCCAACGTGGGCTTCCCGTACATGACCTCGAAACGCATCAACGTCGGTGATGTGCCCGTGCTCGCCTCTCGTGTGACGTATGTTGGTGAACTCGGCTGGGAATTCTACTGCCCGATGGAATACGGTCTGCGTTTGTGGGACACGCTTTGGGAAGCCGGTCAACCCGAAGGCATGGTGGCTGGCGGTTACAAAGCCATTGAGTCGCTGCGCCTCGAAAAAGCCTATCGCTATTGGAGCGGTGAGATTTCGCCCGATTACACTCCTTACGAAGCGGGGCTGGGTTTTGCCGTGAAACTCGATAAAGAAAACTTCATCGGCAAAGAAGCCCTGGTCAAACAAAAAGCGGAAGGAGTCAAAACCAAACTTTGCACGATGACTCTTGCCGATGACCGCACCATTGTGATGGGCAAGGAACCGATCCGCGTCGATGGCAAGATCGTGGGCTGGGTCGCCTCAGGTGGATTTGGCTACTCGGTTGCGAAATCCATTGCGTATGCCTACCTGCCGTTGGAATATTCCAAACCTGGAACCAAGCTTGAGATCGAATGCTTCGGCGAGCAAGTCGGCGCGGAGGTGACGGTCAACGTGTTGTGGGATGCGAAGAACGAGAGGATTAAGGCGTAATGTCACCCTGAGCGATAGCGAAGGGTCTCTAAGACAGTCGTAAAGATGCTTCGCTTCGCTCAGCATGACAATCAAAGTGTAAGAAAAGGTTCGAGAAAACAGAAGCAGGTTCAAGTTCAGGACAGAAGCGGGTTCTTCATCCGCAAAAAAATTCTTTCAACCAAAGGAAGGAACACAGTCATATGAATACGCTTGCCATCGATAAAGCCATCGCACGAGTGCCGTTTCTCGCGGAGTCGAAGAACGTCAAGAAGATCCCGCTCAGCGGCGGCATCACCAACTTGAATTTCAAGATCGAAGCGGACGGGAAGGCATACGTCCTCCGCCTCGCAGGCGAAGGCACCGACCAACTCGGCATCAAACGCGACGTGGAACATGCCGCCAATAAAGTGGCGGGGCAGTTGGGCATCGCGCCCGAAGTGGTGTTCTTCATCGAACCCGAAGGCTATATCGTCACCCGTTTTGTGACCGGCAAGCGCATCATGCCGGAAGATATCATCAAGCCCGATTATCTGACCCGCATCGCGCAAAAACTGCGTTTGTTCCATCGCAACGCGCCGAAACTGAAAGGCGAGTTCAACGTCTTCCGCCGCGTGGAGATGCTGACCAAAACTGCCAGGTCGAAGGGCGCGCAATTTCCGCACGATTGGGATTTCATTCAAAAGAAAATGCGCGAGGCAGAGAAGGCTTTGTTGAAAGACCCCTACAAACCCACCCCCTGCCACAACGACCTGCTCAACCTCAACTGGCTGGATGAAGACGCCCCAGGCGACATCGGTGAGATTCGCCTGCTCGATTGGGAATATGCGGGCCTGGGCGATATCTTCTTTGACCTCGGGAATTTTTCGCACCATCATCGTTTGAACGAGGAACAGATCCGGCTCTTCCTTAACGCCGATTGTGGGTCATTCCAACCCAAGCATTATGCCCGTCTGAGAATTATGTGGGCGATGTCTGA
>JACPVD010000096.1 GCA_016191895.1 Chloroflexota bacterium
ACAAAGGAAATATATTTTTCCTGACTGCCTTCTTTTGCAAAACGGGACGTGGTCGAGTCGTTTGCCCAGTTGCTTACGTTCACATCCCACAGGTCGGGCAGTTCGGCGAGCGTGGCAACGATGTCGTGCGCTTCGCCGTCGAATTGCATTCCATCATTGCCAAGCAATTCATCCACCGCAAACCTCACGGCCACCGCGCAGGTGTCGCCAACCGCATCTTTTGTATCGTCGATCAGTTCGCGGAAAAACCGTACTCGATTTTCCAGCGAGCCGCCGTACTCATCGGCGCGGTCATTGTCTTTTGAAAGAAGATGAAAGGCGAGAGTCATATTGTGCGCGGCGTAGCAATAGACAATATCGAATCCCGCCTTCTTCGCGCGGACGGCGGCGTTGCGATGCCACTTGCGGACTTGCTTGAGGTCGCCTTTTGTGGCGGCGCGGGTCTGGCCGGGTTCGTAGCCGCTTCCGCCGGTGATTCCCATCGAGCGCGGGCCAAACGCCGAAGCGCGGGAATATAAATTCGCGGCGTCGTGGCTGTTATAGGTTAATTCGATTCCCGCGAGCGATCCATGTTTGTGGACAGCGTCGGTCATCAACTGCCACGTGGGAATATCGTCGTCGCTCCAGATGCGACCTTCAAAAAACGGCGAGAGATCGCTGGTGTAGTGGATTTCCGTCTCTTCGGTGCAGACCACGCCCCAACCGCCTTCCGCTTTCATGCCACGCATGGCGGCCATCCCCTGCGGCATGCGCCAGCCAAAGCCGTTGCAATGCGGAACCTGGTAAAACCGATTCGGAGAGATGACGGGGCCAAGTTTAATGGGCTGAAAGAGGATATCGTAGCGGGAGGGCATGGGGATTCCTGTTTAAATTTTTTTACCGCGACACCTGCCCTGGCGGATGGTGCCAGGCAGGAGCGAAAAACGCGAATTTTTTAACGCAAAGTTGCAAAGACGCCATGTATTGTCATTCTGTGCTGGTGAGGTGAAACTTTTATGAACAATTCGGCAAGCTGGGGAAGAGTTGCGAAGCGTATTCGTCGATGAGTGATCCGGGAACGATGGGAAAGACCAGCATGGTTACGATGACGCGGGTATCGGTATCATTTTGCACCCAGTATCGCGCGTCGTATTCAAAGCCGAAGTTTTGCGCTTTGAACTGGTAGAGTCTCAACCCTGTATCCAGCCTGCATTGGATGGAAAGTTCATAACTTTCGTAGTTTTGAAACACGATCTTCCAGTTTTCGTCGTTGTAGTATTTGTTCAAATCGGGTTCTTCGTATCCGCAGGGAAAGATACGCGCTTCAAGATAGGCCACCGCTCCCTGTATGACGCTTTGCCGCGTTACCGAAACATGATCTTCCATCACGGAATGAGTCATGTCCCATTCCGGCGTGTCGAACACGCCGCCTGCATACGAGAGGGCGCGCTCAATATCGTCTTGTGTGGGTTCAGAGGAGATGCATGCCGGGGTAAGGGTGGGAAGGGGAATATCGGTTGGCAGGGCTGTCGGCGATGGGGTATCGGTCGGCGGCGGCGATGGCGTGGATGTGGGAATCGCAGGGGGTGTCTTTCCGCAAGCAGACGCGGCAAACAAGATCGCAAGAAGTATGGGAAGTTGTCGTTTCATGTTGGCTCGTCTTCACGGATGATTTGTTTTACCCGCCCCACCTGCCCATCTACAAGGCGGACTTTAATCCCATGCGGGTGATTCGGCGACTTGGTCAGGATGTCCCTGACAACGCCCCTGGTTAGTTTTCCCGTGCGTTGATCCTGTTTCAGGACGATCAACACGGTTATGCCGGGTTTGATGCTGGAGCGGGTTTGTCCGTTCATACAAAAACGATTATACACGCACCGTCCCTGTTAAATGCGATATCCCCCCTGTGCCATTTTTCCCGCCAAACGGAACTGAGTCGACGCGGTTAATTGATATTCGTCCGCGTCCGCCTGTAATCCTCCTGAATATGGCGGTATCGAAGCAAATATTTCAACTCTTCATCCAGTTCGCGATCCTGCAAAATGCAAAGCAGCAGGATGGTCAAAGCAGCAAATAGAAACAACGCAGACGCCCACATACGCGCCTCCTTCCATTTTCACTATACAACCCGCATTTCCAAAAGTCAACTGGGAGAATTATCCGCTTGCGCGGGGTTTTTAAGTGGTAAGATTCCGCCAATGAAACTCAACCTCGCCCTTGCCCAGATCAATACCAGATTGGGAGATGTCGAATCGAATCTCGCCAAACATATGGACTACATCAAACAGGCGAGATCTGAAAAGATGGATTTGATCGTCTTTCCCGAGTTATCGCTCACGGGATACGTATTGCAGGATTTGGTGGCCTCGGTCGCGCACAAGCCGACGGAGGACGACCTGGTCTTCAAGCATTTACTCAAAGCGAGCCGCGATCTGGACCTGGTTGTTGGGTTCGTCGACGAAGACTCCCGCCATCGCTTTTACATTGCCTCTGCCTACCTCTCCGGCGGAAAATTGATTCACGTCCATCATAAAGTGTACCTGCCCACCTACGGCCTCTTCGACGAAGGCCGCTTTTTCGCATGGGGAGACTCCGTCCGCGCATTCGATACGCGCTTTGGCCGCGCCGGCCTGCTCATCTGCGAAGATTTCTGGCATGCGTCGCCTCCGTACCTGCTCTGGCTCGATGGCGCCGACATCATGCTCTTCTCCTCCGCATCGCCCGGCCGCGGCCTGAACGACAAGGAAAAACTCGAATCGGCCCGTTGGGTGGAGCGTGTGACCAAGGCCTATGCCAGTATGTTCACGTCCTTTGTGGCGCATGCCAACCGCGTAGGTTATGAAGACGGCCTGCATTTTTGGGGCGGCGCGACTCTCTTCGACCCAAATGGCGAAGAAGTTGCCATCGGGCCTTACAACGAAGAAGCCCTCGTCTTCGCTCAAATGGACTTGAATCAACTCCGCCGCACCCGCGCCCGTTTACCGCTTCTGCGCGATGAACGGACGAATCTTGTTCAAAAGGAAATGAACAGGATACTCTCTCGTGGTTAATTTATCCCTCTCCATCAACACCGATCTCGCGCATGAAATCCTCACGGGGTTTATCAAATCCGAGATTACGCGCGTGGGAATGTCCCGCGCCATCGTCAATCTATCCGGCGGGCTGGATTCCGCGCTATCCTGCGCCCTCGCCGTCGACGCTTTGGGCGCGGACAATGTCATTGCGTTGCGCCTGCCACACCGCCTGTCTTCGCCCGACTCGCTCGCGCACGCGCAATTGCTCATCGATCAATTGAAGATCCAAAGCGAAACGATCGACATCACTCCCATGACCGACCCGCTGATCGAGCGCGACCCGAATATGTCCAAAGTGCGCAAGGGAAACGTGATGGCGCGAATGAGAATGATCGTGCTTTATGATCAGTCTGAAGTGTTCAAGGCGCTGCCGAT
>JACPVD010000099.1 GCA_016191895.1 Chloroflexota bacterium
GCTCGCGCAGCATTTCGGTTCCGACCTGCGTGGCGGTTGCCTGCCTGCCCTCCAAAATACTTTGCAGGTCGTTGGCGAAGGCGTTCATGTTGATGTAGCGGTCGTCCGGGTTTCGCGCGAGGACCTTGAGCAGAACCGCTTCAATATCCTTCGGCAGGTCGGGGACGTATTGATTCGGAAGCGGCAACGGCTCGTTGACTTGTTTGAGCAAAACCCCGGCGGGCGTGTCTGAGGTGTAAGGCCGACGACCGGTAATCATTTCGTAAAGCACAATGCCGAGGGAATACATGTCGGATAACGACGTCGCTTCGCCCGTCCATTGTTCGGGTGCCATGTAATCGGGCGTGCCGATGCCCGCGCCGGAATCGGTAAGTTGCTGGGAGTCTTTCCCTTCGAAGAGTTTCACCAGGCCGAAATCGGTCAGCATGGTTTCGCCGGTCTCGGTCAACAGGATATTCGAAGGTTTTACATCGCGGTTGATGATGTTGTGATCGTGGACATAATGCAATGCGCGGGCAATGGGCAGAATCAGGGTTACCGCTTCGCGCCAGGGGATGGGGCGCCCAAGTTTGCGTTTGAGCGTACCGCCGGGGAGATAGGTCATCACCAGGTAGGGCGCGCCTTCATATTCCCCGTAATCGAGCACGCCGACGATATTCGGATGTGAGAGCCTCGCCAGCGACTTGGCCTCGCGCTCGAAACGTTTGAGGATCATATCCAGTTGTTGAGGCGGGAAGGCGTCGTGTTTGATGAATTTGATCGCCACTTCGCGCTCGAGCCGCGAATCCATTGCCCGATAGACAAGCGCCATGCCGCCCTCCCCGATCTTTTCGAGGATTTCGTAGCGGTCGACCTGTTGACCAATGTTTATGGACATGCTGTTGTCCTTTCGGGACTTATATTCCTCCGCGTTCTTTCATGACGGCGCGGATTTCTTTTTCGAATTTCTCGGCCTTCTTTTCGAGGGCGGCGAGTTCTTCAAGCATTTTATCACCAAGCGATTTATCTTCAAGCGAGTGGATATTGATTCGCACGTTATATCCCGCGGCAGTGAGCGCGGCGCGTGCCATCGCAAAACCAGACATTGCGTCGCTGATGGCGTTGACGTTGCCGCGCTCTGCGCATTTGAGGGCGAGTTCCATGACCTTTACCGCATCCTCCGAGACGTGGAGCGGGATGTGCGCGGCGTTGAGCGTGGCCTGTGTGATGGAGGCATTCCGCGCGGACTTTTGTTCTTCGGTGTCTTTGGGTTGTTTGAAGGTTGCCATTAACACTTCGAACGACGCGGCGTCGTCATCGACGGCTTGCGTAAGTTCCATGCGCAGGTTTTCAGCGACGACGCGAACAGCCTGCATTTCGGCTTCCGCTTCGGCGTATTTCTTTTTGCCGATGGTGACGCCCGCCACCATGGCGACCAGCCCCGCGCCCATTGCGCCGGCGTATGCGCCGGCAGAGCCTCCGCCGGGAGTCGGCGTGGGGGCGGCTAATTGGTCGATGAAAGAGGATCCGCTGTCGGCGGAGTCGGATTCGCCCTCACCCTGACCCTCTCCCGCGGGGAGAGGGGAAAAGAGTCTCGACTCGAGAATCTGCTCCTTGTCGAATTGATCCAGTTGGGTGTACCAGACCGCCGCATCCACCAACGCTTCCTGCGGAATCAAGCCGACGAGTTCGCTGTGATGAATGGCGACTCCGTAGCGTTGAGCCTCGCGCCGAATGAATTCGACGACGCGGGCAATGGGCGTATCGTGGAAGTTGGTAAGGTTCATCGAGATTTGCGCGCGGCCATCGACGAGCAGGCCAAGACCTTTGACATACCGAAAGCCGCCCGATGAATGTCGAATGGCCTTGGCGATTTTCTTTGCAATATCAACATCGTCGGTGGTGAGATAGACGTTGAATGCAATGAGCGGATTGCGCGCGCCGATAACGGTTGCGCCGGCCTTCGGAAGTTTTGCAGGGCCGAAATCGGGTTTGCGATTTATATCTGTTTCGATTTCGGATTTAAGTCCCTCGTATTGCCCCTTGCGGATATTTTCGAGATTGGTTCGATCAGGGCGCGTTGCGGCGGCTTCGTACAAATAGACGGGGATGCCGAGTTCGTTTCCGACTCGCTCGCCGAGACGTTTGGCGATGGCAATGCAATCATCCATGCTGACGCCGCTGAGCGGGACAAAGGGAACAACGTCCGTTGCGCCGATGCGGGGATGCGCGCCAGTGTGCTGATCGAGGTCGATCAATTCGGCGGCGGTCTTGATCGCGCGAAAGGCCGCCTCTTCCACGCCGCTGATTGATCCTGCAAACGTGAGGACGGTGCGGTTGTGGTCGAGATCGGAGGAGCGGTCGAGGAGTTTGACTTCGCTGACCGATTCGATGGCGGCGACGATCTGGTCGATGATTTCGGGGCGCCGCGCTTCGGAAAAATTGGGAATACATTCGATGAGTTGAGTGGTCATAGTTGGGTGGTTTGGTGGTTGGGATGATTGGTGGTTGAAATGGTGAGGCATGGTAATTATAAGGCGTGGGCGGATTTTTGGTAAACGGATCGCTTCGTTCACGGATTCACGGGCTGCTTCGCAAACGGAAAACCCGTCCAAAATCGTGTACGATTGCGGCAGGAACAATTTGATATGAAAACGAAAATCCGCAAGGCCTTGAGAAAACTAAAGAAGGAACTGGTCGCTACATATGGAAAAAAGAATGAGGAGAAGTTCATCCTTTATGGTTCGCGCGCGCGGCGACGCGCGGGACGACTCGGATATTGATATTTTGGTCGTTTTGAAACAGGATTTTATCTATGGGGAGATGTTGAATCGCAGTTCGAAATTGGTTGCGTCCCTTTCGTTGGAAAGGGACGTGGTTATTTCGCGGGCGTTTGCAACCAAATCGCAGTATGAGAATTTGCAAAACCCGTTCCTGATGAATGTCCGCCGCGAAGGAGTGGCTGTATGAATCCTGAAATAAAAGCGTTGATCGAGAAGGCAAAACGCAGGCGCGTAACGTCAGTTATGAAACAGACACATCCTCAGACCGGCTTGCGGGGAAATATTTCTTCTGGAAGAAAAACGCCACGTTAACCAGCCCGATCATCACCGGAACTTCGATCAGCGGGCCAATGACCGCCGCGAAGGCCGCGCCGCTCTCGATGCCAAAGACAGCGACAGCGACCGCAATTGCCAATTCAAAGTTGTTGCTGGCCGCTGTGAACGAAAGTGTGGTTGTCTTCGAGTAGTCGGCGCCGACCAGTTTCCCCATCCAGAACGAGACGAGGAACATCACCACGAAGTAGATCAGCAACGGGACGGCGATCCGTGCTACATCGAGCGGCAATTCAACGATAACATCACCCTTGAGTGAAAACATCACCACAATGGTGAACAGCAGGGCGATGAGAGTCAGCGGGCTGATCTTGGGGACGAAGACTTTGTGATACCAATCCCTGCCTTTTGCGCGGACGAGGATGAGTCGCGTGAAAAAACCTGCGAGAAACGGAATTCCTAAATAAATGAACACGCTCTTCGCAATCTCGCCGATGGTGATGTCTACGATGTTGCCTGTCATGCCGAACCATGTCGGCAGGACGGTGATGAAAACGTAGGCGTACACGCTGTAGAATAGCACTTGAAAGACGCTGTTGAACGCCACCAGCCCCGCCGCGTATTCATTGTCTCCCTTCGCCAGTTCGTTCCAGACGATGACCATCGCAATACAACGCGCGAGGCCGATCAGGATGA
>JACPVD010000100.1 GCA_016191895.1 Chloroflexota bacterium
CGAACTGCAAAGGCTTCCCGCCCCCTATCAATCCGCCTACCGCGAAGCGCAGTTGGCGGAACCTGATCGTTTGATTGAGATTACCGAAGAAATCCGCGCATGGAAACAGGGCGCTTTGTTGTAACCCGGCGTAGATGAACACTTAACAGGACAAACAAATAAAAGGAGTCTAAATATGCCAAATAACAAGCGTATTCTCACTATATGCCGCGCAACCTATCGAGGAGTTCAAATCCTCGAAAGCGAAGGCAGATTCATCCTCTACCTCGGAATCTATCGCTACGAATTTGAGACGCTTCCGCAAGCCACGCGGTTCATCGACGATTGGTATAGGATAAAGTCAAATTGATCGTCTAAAAAATCCCGCCCTGACAGGCGGGATTTTTCTTATGATGAACACTTAACTAGATAAGAAAATACTCAAGGAGAAAAAAATATGTCAGACACCAAGGAACGCAAGAAGAAAGCGGAAAAAGCGACGGGCAAGAAGGCTATACCCGTCCGTATCCAATTGGACATCCTGCGCGAGAACGGCATCCTGATCGACCTCACCATCACAGGATCGGGCATGTTCACAAAAACCGCCAGTTTCGACGAGATTGGCTTCCTGCAAGACTCCGCCAAAGACGCGCGGTATGGCTGGATCAAACCCGGCGCGAAGTACCTCATCCCCGAAGAACCCGTGAAGAAAATCAAGAGCGTAGTCATCCGCATGCGCCAGGTCTTTGAGGCCCATAGCCGCAAGGTGACTGGCTTCTCGCCGTACAACTGGATGCCGTACACGAGTCATCCCGCGTTTGTCGGGAAGTGGAAGGAACTACGCGACGAGTTTTACCAAATCAAAGCGGACATTATTGCCAGCCGCGACGAATACGCGGACATCATCGCCAGAGAGTACGAGAAGATCGCGCTGAGCGCGTGGAAGGCAATGTCGGCGCAGGACGGTGGAAAGGTGGTAATCGCTGGCGAAAATATGGACATGGAAGATTTCGTATCCTATATGGTCGAGAAGGCAATATCCGCTGTCCCGTCCGTGGAAGCCATCGAAGAAAAACTCCACGCCGATTACATCACGGCGTTGGTCTACAGCGAATACGACCAGGCAAAAGAATCCGCAGAGGTGGAGAAGATCCGCAGGCAACAGGATAACGAGAGCGAAAAGGCGGAACTCGAAAACCGTCTCTTGCTCGAAGAACTCCGCGCCAAGACCATCCAAAACAACGCCGAGAAACAGGAGCGCGATGCCAGGATCGAAGCCATGCGCGAAGCGGAACTTGAACACGCGCGCGCGCAGATTAAAGAGACCGTGTCGCCATTTGTCGAGGTCTACAAGAACGCGCTTTGCGAGTGTGTCGAACGCGCCGCCGACCTGCTCGAAACCGTCCGAAAGGGCGGGGCGGTTCGCGGAAAAGTCGCCGAGAAAGGTCGCGGACTCTTGGAGTTCTACAACATGATGCTCATTCCCGAACTTACCGACGAGCGCATGGTGGATAAATTGACTCAATTACAAAATCTCCTGGGTAAGACCGGCACAAAGGACGAGTCGCGCGATATGTCGCAGGTCGCCGGCAAGTTGCAGGAAATTGTCGAACTGCAGGATGTAATCGCCGAAGAAATAGAGGATGGCGGCGGCAAATTTGCGGCTGTGGAGGTTTAGCATGATAAACAGGTACGGACCCTACAAACGATATGCGCAGGTTTTCGGCGTGACATCCCACTCCACTCCATCCAAAGAGTATACGGTGGCGATCAGCGATAAAGGCGTGTGGTCATGCTCGTGTCCCGCGTGGATTTTCCACAGCCCGCGCCGCAACTGCAAACACATCGAGGAGGCGGTAAAAGCCCAGGCTGTGCAGGTTGCCGTCAAGGTCATCACGCCGAAAATCGAGAAAGCCTTGAATCGCTTCGCCGCCATCGAGGTGTAGCCATGTCGGTTTACGTTACCCGCCCCTCAGGATGGTTGTCAGTCAACGCGGGAGTTCGGGAATTTATCCTGAGTTCCGACGGCAAAAGCCCCATGAAATTCAAAGACAGGAAAGAAGCGATTGCATACATGCTTTCGATTGGGCTTAATGATTTTACTTACTTTGAATTCCCGGTTGTTTGCCCGATATGCACAAATCCGCTGGAAGAAGAAAATGGAGAATGCCTGCTTTGTGGTAGGCGTTCGGTCGAAGAATAAGAAAAATCCCGCCCTGACAGGGCGGGATTTTTCTTATGATGAACACTTAACTAGATAAGAAAATACACAAGGAGAAAACACCATGAAGGAACTGTTGGAAAAATACATCAAAGCCCGTTACGCTCTGATTGCCGTCGTCTCGCACGAGGAGTCCCGCGTCATGCAGGCCATCGAGAAACTCTCGAAGGAAATGAAACTTGCCAGCGGCAAGAAAGTCCCGCGCCGCGTGGTGGAATGGTCGATCACGCGCGGGTTGGTTGGCATGGATGACCTTGCCGCGGACGAATATGCTGACCCGAACGCCGCGCTCGGCTGGGTGGCGAACTTCGACGAGGACGGAAGCGAAGCAAGCACGCTGTTTGTGTTCAAAGACATGCACAAGTTGATCGAGGCCGATGTCCGCGTGGTGCGATACCTGCGCGATATTTCCGCCCGCTTTCAAACCCGCAAGCACAACCTGATATTGCTCTCCCCGTCACTGATTGTCCATCCTGATCTTGAAAAGCAGATTGCCGTGATTGACTGGTCGCTCCCGGACCTGAAAGAGTTGACCGCCATCCTGAGCAAAGCAGAGAGCAACCTGCCAAACACAACCCCCGTCACTTTGAACGGCAACCGTGACCAGGTCATCCAAGCCATGCGCGGACTCACCGAGGAAGAAGCCGAAAACGTCCTCACCGCTGGCGTAGTCGCATGCGGCGAACTCGGCGACGGCGTTATCGCTCACATCATCGCCGAGAAGAAACAAATCATCCGCAAGAGTGGGGTGCTGGAATATTTTGAAGCCAATGTTTCCATGTCGGATGTCGGCGGGTTGGAGAACCTCAAACGCTACGCGGAAATGAAACGCCTCGCCATGTCGCCCAAAGCCCGCGCCGCCGGCGTGGATTCTCCGAAAGGCGTGTTGCTGGTCGGTGTGCCAGGCACAGGCAAAAGCCTGAGCGCGAAGGCCATCGCAGGCGGAACCCTCCCGCTCTTGCGCTTCGACATGAGCAAGATTTTGGGCAATGGTCGCGTTGGCGCGGCTGAGAATAATATCTCCAGCGCGTTGAAGGTCGCGGAAGCCACCGCGCCTTGCGTCCTTTGGCTGGATGAAATCGAGAAAGCGTTGGCGGATAACGGCGGCGCAAGTGACGGCGGCGTGATGATGCGCGTGCTTGGATCGTTTCTGACGTGGATGCAGGAATCGACATCCCCAGTTTATGTGATCGCCACTGCCAACAGCGTCAGCGCCCTCCGCCCCGAGTTGCTCAGCCGCTTCGATGATGTGATGTTCGTGGATTTGCCAGACGCGCAATCCCGCTTGCAGATTTTGGACGTACACATGAAGAAGCGCGGCGTGACGCTCAAAGCCGATGATTTTGAAGCGGTGATCAATGCAACGTGGGGGTTTTCGGGACGCGAGATCGAGAAGGTGGTCAAGTTCGCCGTCGAACGAGCGTTCTTCGAGAATACGAAAGTGACCATCAAACACATGCTTGAAGTCGCGTCGAAAATAGTCCCGACCTCCGAAACCAAGAAAGACGATATAAA
>JACPVD010000043.1 GCA_016191895.1 Chloroflexota bacterium
AGCCATCGGCGGGTGGCGAAGCGTGTTCTACATCACCGGCTCGCTCGGAATCGTGATCGCCATCCTTATCTTTTTCGGCGTGAAGGAAATGCCGCGCGGCAAGGCCGAACCCGAATTCGAGAACATGACCGAAATGCAGACCTTCAAATTCTCATGGACGGAGGCCAAAGAAATTTTCAAAAAGAAGACGATGTGGTTTATCTTTTTGCAGGGCTTTGCCGGTGTCTTTCCGTGGAACGTGATCACGTTTTTCTTTTTTGCCTATCTCGAAAAGGAGCGCGGCTACGACGCGAACGGGATCCTGTTCACGATGGCGCCAGTCATCCTGATCCTCGCGGCGGGTTACTTCGTCGGCGGCGCGCTCGGCGACTTCGCCTTCAAGCGCACGAATAAAGGCCGCATTATTATTTCCTGTATCGGTGTTTTACTGGGCGCGTTATTCATGTATCTTGCCATCACCACGCCGCTGGAGGCAAAGAATCAATTCTTCATTTTCATGTGCCTCACTGCGATCTTCATGCCGCTGTCGTCGGCCAATGTGATTGCGACAGTGTATGATGTGACTGTGCCGGAGGTCCGTTCCACGGCACAGGCTGTGGAATATTTCATCGAAAACGCCGGCGCGGCCTTCGCACCGATCCTGACCGGCTTCATCGCGGACGCCTACGATCTCAAAACCGCGATCCTGCTCATCTGCACAGTCGCGTGGATTCTGTGTTTCTTCTTCTACCTCGGCGCCATCTTCACCATCGACAAGGACTCGCACGACCTGCGCAATCAAATGGCGGATCGTGCGAAGGCGATGTAGCGCAAACATGTAGCGCAAACTTAAGTTTGCGCCACAAGCCGGGCTTCATGACAATCGCTGCTTCGTGGAAAAAATCCGCTGTTATAATTTGCCAAAATAATTTCAAGGAGAAAGTTCGATGTCCTACACAAATGTCACAGTCCCCGCAGGCGGGGCAAAGATTTCAATCCAGGACGGGAAATTACAGGTTCCCGATAACCCGATCATCCCGTTCGTGGAAGGCGACGGCACAGGCCGCGATATCTGGCGCGCCTCTGTCCGCGTGTTCGATGCGGCCGTGGAAAAGGCCTACGGTGGCAAACGCAAAATCCATTGGATGGAAGTCTACGCGGGTGAAAAACCGTTCAAGATGTGGCAGACCTGGCTACCCGATGAAACCACTGAAGCCTTCAAAGAATTCATCGTCGGTATCAAAGGCCCGCTCACGACCCCCATCGGCGGGGGCATCCGCTCACTGAATGTTCAACTCCGCAAACTGCTCGACTTATACGTTTGCCAGCGTCCCGTCCGCTGGTACAAGGGCGTGCCTTCGCCCGTGCTCCATCCCGAATATGTGGATATGGTCATCTTCCGCGAGAACACCGAGGATATTTATACTGGTATTGAATTCGCGAACGGCACCGAAGACAATAAGGCGTTCAAGGATCTGTTCAAGGGCGCGTTCCCGAAGGAATATGCCAAGATGCGCTTCCCCGATACGGCGGGCATCGGCATCAAGCCTGTCTCCGTGGAAGGCACCGAACGACTTGTGCGCGCCGCGATTCAATGGTCGCTGGACAACAATCGCCGCAGTGTGAATTTCGTCCATAAGGGCAACATCATGAAGTTCACCGAAGGCGCGTTCAAGGATTGGGGATATGCCCTCGCCAAACGCGAATTCCGGGATCGCATCGTTACCGAACGGGAAACCTGGATATTCGGAAACAAGGAATCCAAGCCGAACCTGACTGTGGAAGAGAACGCCAAGATGATCGACCCCGGCTTCGACATGATGTCCCCCGCCCAACAGAACGATATTAAACAGGAAGTGGAAGAAGCCCTGAAGTTGTGGGATACCCACGGCGACGGTAAGTGGAAGAAGATGTTGTTGATCAAGGATTCCATAGCCGATGTCAGCCTGCAATTCACGCTCATCCGCCCGCGCGATTATGACGTGATCGCCACCCTTAACCTTACTGGCGATTACCTCTCCGATGCGTTGGCCGCGCAAGTCGGCGGGATCGGCATTGCCCCCGGCGCAAACATCAACTACGTGACCGGCCACGCCATCTTCGAAGCCACTCACGGCACCGCGCCGAAGTACGCCGACCTGGACAAAGTCAACCCCGGCTCGGTCATCCTTTCGGGTGAGATGATGCTGCGCTACATGGGCTGGACCGAAGCCGCCGATTTGATCGTGAAGGGCATGGAAGGCGCAGTCGCCGCGAAGACAGTGACCTACGATTTCGCCCGCCTGATGGACAAGCCCACTGAGGTCAAATGCTCCGAATTCGGCGACGCAATCATTAATTGGATGGACAAGGATATCCCCGCTCCTGTGGCTGTAAAGGCAGTCCCGGCGAAGAAATCGGCTGTCAAGAAGGTTGTAGCAAAGAAACCTGCCAAGAAGGCGGTCGTAAAGAAACCCGTCAAAAAGGTGCCTGCAAAAAAAGCAGTGAAGAAAACAGGCAAAAAGAAGTAAATCTACCGCCTAATCAAAAGTCGAGGCCGATCGGTCTCGACTTTTGATTTGTGGGGTATCATCAAGAAAATTTTCAAGTCGCAAAACTTTCTTTTATTCGCACTGAGAAGGAGAGAAAAATGGACATTGTTGTCAACATCATTACCGGTATCGTGGCTGTTTTGCATGGTTACTTCCTTATCCTTGAAATGTTCCTATGGGACAAACCCGCTGGGCGCAAATCCTTCCGCGCTACGGCGGAGTTTGCGGCGCAATCGAAAACATTGGCGGCCAATCAGGGGTTATATAACGGCTTTCTCGCGGCAGGTTTGATCTGGGGAATCTTTGCCGGTGATGCGGTGAAGGTCTTTTTTTTAAGTTGTGTCATCATCGCAGGTTTGTTCGGCGCGTTCACGGTCAGCAAGCGGATATTTTATATTCAGGCATTGCCCGCCTTGATCGGGCTGGTGTTGTTGCTGGTTATGTAGTAGCGAGATAGTATCTCCCCGCCATTTTTTGGCAAGAAAAAAAACTGACCACTCAATCTGGTGGTCAGTTTTCGATTTATAAGGCTTTTTGATTAACTTTTACGGCGCAGTGAACAATGCTGCCGCATCAACTGCGGTTTGCGGCATGCCGTTCATAATCCAGCGCATGAACACATCGATGATATTGGGTTTGAGAGAGCGAGTGGGAGGCATGACTCCAATCAAAACTTCGTCGGGTTTTTCGGGATTCATGATCTCGTGTTCCTGAATGACTTGCAGGAAGTAACTATTTTCATCGCCGGCAATGATGTTTTTGGCGGCGTTGTCGCCGGTGGTGAGGATTTCCTCGTAAGTGTCCATCAGGTAGTTGTTGTTTTCCTTCCCGGCCCGGTGGCAGGAAATGCAATACCGTTTCACAATGGGTTGAATGTGAACATCATACGAAGGGACTTCCCCTTCTGCAAGAGGTGGAAAGAGTTCGGGAATCGCGGGAGATTCAAAGCGGTCGTCCCATGAATAGCGCATGAATGTGATCATGGTATCGATCTCGCTTCGGGAAAGGTCGCCGCCATAGGCTTTTCCGAAGGGGATCATGCCTGCGTTGGGGCGTCCATAGGCGATGACTTCGTACATGGCCGAGTCGGTGATCGTGTAGAGGACATCCGTGCTGTTGATGGGCGTAATTTTCTCGCCCTCAAGTCCTTCCACGCCTTCGATCACATCCACAGAGCCGTCGTCGCCGTGACATTCGACGCAATGGATGGAATACAAATCCTGCCCGGCGACGATCTGGTCTACAAGGGTAACGGCAACTTCGGTCTCTTCCACCTGCGGAGGAACGTGGAGCGCAAGAACCATCCCTGAGATGAGGATCATCGAAACAGAAGCCAGGCTTGTCGTCCAGATGAAGAAGCGGGTTGTCGTCCTCTTGAAGGCGAAGGAGGCAATGAATAAAACGATCATTGCGAGGCCGGGAATGGCGAGTCCGGCTGCCGCTTGTAAAATTCCCAAAAGTTTTGAGCCGTCTTCAGAGACGGTCGGGACTTCGGACATGAGAGTCAGCAGGATGATGCCCACCACCAGGATGGTCATGATCGAAATGGAAAGGGCGCGTTTTGCATAGTAGCGCGCCGGGTTCTTTTCGATGAAAGGCAGAAGGGTGAGCGCGCCAAGCGCAATGCCGGGGATCAAAACAGTGGCAAGCCATTCGATCTTGCCGAGCAGGGGAATCTGCCCGTAGAGGGCAAGGAATTTGAACAGGAAAAGGAAGTACCATTCGGGGCGCGGGATGTAGGATGTGTCGCTGGGGTCGGCTTTGGGTTCGGGCGCGACGCCGACAAAGGTTGCCAGTAATACGAGCAGGAGGAATATCCCAAGCGAAACAACCACGTCTTTGAAGATGCTGTCGGGCCAGAAACGCTCGCCCTTGTTCAATTCCTGTTCATACCGTTCGTTGATTTTCTTTTTGGTTTCGTCGTTCATCGCTAATCTTCCTTCGTTGGGAAATGCGATTCGCCGTGCTTGATGATCAGATACAGGTGAACGCCGATCAGGGCGGCGAGAATGGCAGGGATGATCCAGATGTGGGCGGAGAAAAAACGCTGAAGAGTAAGAGCGCTCAAGTCGGGACCGCCCCGCAGGGATTTGAGGATGAGTTCGCCGATGAAGGGAACGCTCCCCGCGATCTGTGTGCCGACAGTGGTGGCCCAGTAGGCTTTTTGATTCCATGGAAGCAAATATCCGGTGAAGCCCATGCCCAGCGTGGCGATGAACAGCCCGATGCCGATCAACCAGGTGAGTTCGCGGGGGAATTTAAACGACGCAGTAAAGAACACACGCAGGAGATGGATGAACACAACGATCACCATCAACGTGGCGCCCCAATGATGGATGCCGCGAATCAACCAGCCGAATGCCACGCCTTCCATAATGTATTGGACAGAGTCGTAGGCATGGTCGGGAGATGGGGTGTAATAAACGGTAAGGAAGATTCCCGTGAGCCCTTGCAGGACGAAAAGGAAAAGGCTCGCCGACCCGAGAGTATTCCACCAACTGCCTTTGGGTTCGGGGCGGTCGAGCAGGTTGTTGTACATGTCGTTCAGGCCGAGGCGTTCATCGAGCCATAGGTAGATATTTTTCCACATGATCAGCCTGCCTTGAAAAAGATTTCGATCCGGCCGTCGTCGGTCAGGCGGAATTCATCGTATACATCCAGCGGACGGGGCGGGGGGCCATCCAACACCTGGCCACCTTTGCTGAATTTCGCGTCATGGCATGGGCAGAGGAAGGCATCGGCCTCTTCGCTCCAGTTCACATTGCAGGCGAGATGCGTACAGCGGCTGTTGAGAATCAGGAGGTCGGCCGGGTCATCCGAC
>JACPVD010000129.1 GCA_016191895.1 Chloroflexota bacterium
CAGAGTCAGGAGAGAAGAATGGCATCTTCTTTGCCCCAAAAAACGTACGCGCGAATTCCAGTAAAGTTAGATCTTCCCAACCTCATTGAAGTACAACTTGATTCATTTGAAAGACTCAAGAAAGAGGGATTGAACGACCTCTTTCATGAGATTTCGCCGATTGAGTCCTATAACAAGGGGATGAAGTTGTTCTTCCCGAGCCGCAGCCCGGAGGCCCAGCAATTTGGGCTCAAGTACTGGTTTGGCGACCCCAAACACGGCATCGAGGAATGTGTCGAACGAGACCTGACGTATGCAAGCCCACTGTATGTTTCCGTGCTTTTGTCCGGCCCCGATGTTCCCCAGCCGATTAAGCAGGATATTTTTCTCGGCGACTTCCCGGAGATGACCGATAAAGGCACGTTCATTGTCAATGGCACGGAACGCGTGGTGGTCTCGCAGTTAATTCGTTCTCCCGGCGTCTATTTTGAAGCCCCCGCCGATCGCGCCACAGGCCGTCCATTGGCGATGGCGAAGTTGATTCCCGATCGCGGCGCGTGGATGGAGTTCGAGACACGCAAGTCCGATTACATCATCCTGAAGTTCAACCGCAAACGCACAGTTCCTATTACAGTGTTTCTGCGCGCCCTGGCCGCGGTGAATGATGGCACGAAGGACTCTCCCATCAAATTCGGTACAGACGAGGAAATCCTTTCCATATTTAAGGATGTGGATAACAACCCGGAGCGGCTGTTCATCGCGTCTTCGCTTAAGCAGGAGCCGGATTGGAGCCAGTCCAACCAGTCGATCCCCAATGCCGCGCTGATCGAGTTTTTCAAAAAGATGCGCCCCGGCGATCCCGCCACACTCGATAATGCGCGTCAGTTTCTCGAAGAACAATTGTTCGACCAGCGCCACTACGACCTCGAACGCGTGGGTCGCTATAAATTAAATCAAAAACTTGATTTGAATATTCCCATCCCGCATCGAACCGTCACAAAGAACGACGTGATCCGTTTGATTCGCCGCATGATTCAGATCAATAACGGGGCCGAACGCCCCGACGATATCGACCACCTCGGCAACCGCCGCGTCAAGACGGTGGGGGAGTTGATCCAAAACAAACTGAGAATCGGCCTGCGCCGCATGGAGCGTGTGATCAAGGAACGCATGTCCATTCGCGACCAGGAGCAACTTTCGCCTGTGACATTGGTCAATATCCGCCCGGTGGTTGCGGCCTTGCGGGAATTCTTCGGGTCGTCGCAACTCTCGCAGTTTATGGATCAAACCAACCCGTTGGCCGAGTTGCGTCATAAGCGCACCCTTTCGGCGCTGGGGCCGGGCGGCCTTCGCCGCGAACGCGCCGGCTTCGACGTCCGCGATGTCCACCACTCGCATTATGGACGCATCTGTCCGATTGAAACACCTGAAGGTCCGAACATCGGCCTCATCGGGCGTTTGGCTTCATTCGCCCGCGTAAACGAATATGGGTTTATCGAAACGCCCTACCGTAAGGTGTACAAGTCGTTTGCGGCCACGGATGAGCGCCTGGAAGGCCGCACCTTAAGTGAAGATCTTTACGATCCCAAGACCGAGGAACTGCTCTTCAAATCGGGAACCATCATCGATTCTCGAGCCATGAAAAAGATCGCGAAAGTCGGAAACGATATCAGCGTTGTTCCGTTCGTGTCCGATGAGATCGAATACCTCTCCGCAGATGCCGAGGACAAATACACGATTGCCCAGGCAAACGCCCATTTGACAGATAACAAGGAGTTCTCGCGCGAACGGATCTCCTGCCGATACCACTCTGGCTTTTTATTTGCGGGGTCTGAAACAATCGATTATATGGATGTCGCGCCGCATCAGGTGGTGGGAATCAGCGCGGCGTTGATCCCATTCCTCGAGCATGACGATGCAAACCGCGCGTTGATGGGATCGAACATGATGGCGCAGGCCGTTCCGTTGGTGCGTCCCGAAATTCCTCTTGTATCCACAGGCATGGAAGGCCATGCCGCATTGGACTCGGGCCAGGTTGTAGTCGCTGAGGCGGATGGGGAAGTCGTCTCGGTAACCGGATCCACCATCACGGTCAAGGAAAAGAGAAGCGGAAATCGCGTCTACCAACTTCGCAAATACCAGCGATCCAATCAAAGCACGTGTATCGATCAACGTCCGTCTGTCGTTAAAGGACAGGTGATCAAGAAGGGCGATATTATCGCCGATTCGTCCTCTACAGACAGCGGCAGGATCGCCCTCGGACAAAACGTGGTGGTCGCATTCCTTTCATGGGAGGGGGGCAACTTCGAAGACGCGATCTTGCTTTCGGAACGTCTGGTTCAGGATGATCGCTTCACTTCGGTTCATATTGAAAAACATGAAGTGGAAGCGCGGGATACAAAACTCGGCCCCGAAGAAATCACCCGCGACATTCCCAACGTGGGCGACGACGCGATCAAAGACCTCGACGAAAACGGGATCATCCGCATCGGAGCAGAGGTTGGCCCGAATGATATTCTTGTCGGAAAGATCACGCCCAAAGGCGAAAAGGAACTTACGCCCGAGGAGCGGTTGTTGCGCGCCATCTTTGGCGAAAAGTCCCGCGATGTGAAAGATACATCCCTGCGCATGCCTCATGGAGAACGCGGCAAAGTTGTGGATGTGAAAGTCTTTACCCGCGAAGAGAATTCTGATCTCTCGGCAGGCGTGGATATGATGGTGCGCGTTTCGGTGGCGCAACGCCGCAAGATCACGGCAGGCGACAAGATGGCTGGCCGTCATGGAAATAAGGGTGTGGTTTCCAAAGTGGTGCCTGTTGAGGATATGCCCTTCCTTGAAGATGGCACCCCGGTTGATCTTATCCTCAATCCGCTGGGCGTTCCGGGCCGTATGAATATCGGCCAGGTGTTGGAAGTGCATCTTGGCTGGGCGGCAAAGCGCATGGGATTCCGCGCCATCACGCCGGTGTTCGATGGCGCCAGCGAGGAACAAATCGAGGCCGAACTCGCCCGCGCATGGATTATGGATCAGGCTTGGAAGGAATCTGTTGAACGCGCCTGGGAATGGATCAAGGAACAGGAGTACGATCCAAATTCCATTCAGGATGACGATGAAGTCAGGCGTTTGTATCTTGAACACTGGTTGAAGAAACGCAAGTACGATATTTACAGTTTGAACGACCCCGATTATGCGCGTCATGCGACAGCGAAAGAGTGGTTGCGCGAAAAGGGCTATTCCAACCCGGAAGAGATTCTCCTCGACGACCGCGACGTGGCAAACCACGACCCGGAAGTTGACGACATGACTGTGAAGGCCTGCCTGCGCTTGTGGATGGAAGCCAACGGCATTACGCGCCGTGTCGCCGAAGACAAGGTCTACGATACCGCGCAGGAACTGGCAAAGGAAAAAGGAATACCCCTTCCTATTCTTGGTAAACAGTTATTGCGCGACGGCAAGACGGGCATTCCATACGATCAACCCGTTACTGTTGGCGTAATGACCATCCTCAAACTTCATCACCTTGTCGAAGATAAGGTTCATGCGCGTTCCACCGGCCCATACAGCCTGGTTACACAACAGCCTCTTGGCGGCAAGGCGCAATTCGGCGGTCAGCGTTTCGGCGAGATGGAAGTATGGGCGCTCGAAGCGTATGGCGCCGCCCACACACTTCAGGAGATGTTGACGGTTAAGTCTGATGACGTACAGGGACGAGTCAATACTTATGAAGCCATCGTAAAGAACGAGCCGATTGAAGAACCGAGTATCCCCGCGTCATTCCGCGTATTGGTCAAGGAATTACAATCTCTCGGCCTTGCGGTGGAAGCCATCAATGAGGGTGGCGATGTGGTGAAGTTTGGCAAGGATGACGAAAAAGCGCATCCGCCAAAACACGAGACCGGCCTGCTCAGCCTTGGAGAAAACCGGGGCGGGAAAAAGTAAAATTCCCATTGACGCGACAGGTATGGCGTGATAAACTAATCCGCCGTTGCCTACCAAAGCAAGAGCGGCTTTGCCCCCGCTCGACTCATTGGCAGCCAAATACAAATGAGGCCATCAGGGATTGTTGTTGATGGTCTCATTTATTGCGAATTTTCAAATGAAATTGTGAAAGAACCTTGTAATCGGAGAAGAACATGCCGACAGTAAACCAAATGGTCCGCAAGGGCCGCAAGAATTCCAAATCAAAAAGCAAGGCTCCCGCTTTGCAGTTCACGCTGAATAGTTTCAAACAGCGTCGCGTGCGCCAGGATAAGGGCGCGCCGCAAAAGCGCGGAGTTTGCACCGTCGTCCGCACCATGACGCCCAAGAAACCCAATTCGGCGTTGCGCAAGATTGCGCGTGTGCGTTTGACAAATGGGATTGAAGTCACGGCGTACATCCCCGGCGAAGGCCACCAGTTGCAGGAACACTCGGTTGTGCTTGTTCGCGGCGGCCGTGTGAAAGACCTGCCCGGCGTTCGTTATCATATTGTGCGCGGCTCCCTCGATACAACCGGTGTGGCCAATCGCAAGCAGGGCCGCTCAAAGTACGGCGCAAAGCGCCCGAAGTAATCATTTAGATGGAGTAATCAAGCATGCGTAGAGCAAAACCTGAGAGACGGGAAATCCTTCCCGATAGTCGTTTTAATAGCATCAACGTGCAGACCATGGTTCAGCATGTGCTTAAACGTGGCAAGAAGAGCACCGCTGTCCGCCTGATCTATGATGCCATGGATTTAATCAAAGAACGCACCGAAAAGAATCCTCTGGATGTCTTCGATGGCGCGCTTAAAAACGTCGGCCCTGCAATGGAAGTCCGCCCGCGCCGTGTGGGTGGCGCCACCTATCAGGTGCCGATGGAAGTTTCTTCCGATCGCCGCACCACCCTGGCGCTACGCTGGATTCTTGCCGCGGCTCATGATCGCTCCGGTAAATCGTTTTCAGATAAACTTGCCTCGGAATTGATCGACGCGTTCAATGAAACCGGCTCAGCCATTCGCAAACGGGATGAAACCCACAAAATGGCCGAAGCCAACCGCGCATTTTCCCATTACCGTGTTTAATATTTAGATTTTACTATTTAAGGAAGTAGTTATCGTATGGCCCGTTCGCATCCGTTGGAAAAATACAGAAACATAGGCATTATCGCCCACATCGACGCCGGGAAAACCACCACCACCGAGCGTATCATGTTCTATACCGGCATGACGCATCGGATTGGTTCTGTTGACGATGGTACAACTGTCACCGATTGGATGGTGCAGGAGCGGGAGCGTGGTATTACCATTGTCTCGGCGGCTGTATCAGCGGAGTGGAAGGGATATCAGGTCAATATCATCGACACCCCCGGTCACATCGACTTTACCGCTGAAGTCCAGCGCTCGTTGCGCGTGCTGGACGGCGGTGTTGTCGTCTTTGACGCAGTGCAGGGCGTCGAGCCTCAATCTGAAACTGTTTGGCGTCAGGCAGACCGCTACGGTGTTCCGCGTATTTGTTTTGTCAACAAGATGGATCGCGTCGGCGCATCCTACGACAGAACCATCGAAACAATCATCGACCGTTTGGGGGCCAACCCAATTCCCATGCAAATTCCGATCGGATTCGAATCCACCTTCAAAGGCATGATTGACCTGCTTACAATGAAGGCAACCATTTGGGAAGATGACCTCGGAAAAGACCCAAAGGTTATTGAAATCCCTGAAGAAATGAAACAACAGGCTGTGGAAGCGCGCGCCAAAATGGTCGAAAAGATCGCCGAACTCGATGAAGACCTGACCGTGAAGTTCCTCGAGGCTCAGGAAATCAGCATTGAAGAACTCAAACTCGCTCTTCGCAAAGGAGTGCTTGCCACCAAGGCCGCGCCCGTCTTCTGTGGTTCTTCCTTAAAGAACAAAGGTGTGCAGGTTTTGCTTGATGCGGTCATCGATTACCTTCCTTCCCCGGCAGACAAACCGACTTTTACAGTATCGGAACCGGGCAGCCCCGAAAACACCTTTGATATTTCCGCGCAGGATGACGCTCCCTTGGGAGCCTTGGTATTCAAGATCGTGACCGATCCTTATGTGGGGAGACTTGCTTACGTGCGTGTTTATTCCGGGGTTTTGAGCCAGGGTCAAACAGTACAAAATACGACTAAAAAAGGAAGAAAAGAGCGCATTGGTCGTTTGATTCGCATGCATGCCGATCATCGTGAAGACGTTACTGAAATTCGCGCCGGTGATATCGGAGCTGTGCTCGGTTTCAAGGAAAGTTTTACCGGTGACACCCTTTGCGATTCCAAGCCTCTTGTTCTTGAGACAATTTCCTTCCCCGAACCTGTTATTTCGATAGCCATCGAGCCCAAGAGTTCCGGCGATCAGGAAAAGATGGGCGAAGCCCTCCGTAAACTCGCGGAAGAAGACCCGACACTGCATGTCAACTCGGACGAAGACTCCGGCCAGACCATTTTGCGGGGAATGGGCGAATTGCATCTCGATATCATCGTCGATCGTTTGTTGCGCGAATTCAAAGTTCAGGCCAATGTCGGCGCGCCGCGCGTTGCGTTCCGCGAATCGATCACAAAAGCGGTCAAGGAAGTCAATTACAAATACGCGAAACAATCCGGCGGCAAGGGCCAGTATGGCCATGTCGTATTCTCGCTGGAACCGGGCGAGCGGGGAAGCGGCATTGTGTTCGAAAACAAGATCGTTGGCGGCGCGATTCCCAAAGAATACATCAACCCAATCGAAAAAGGCGTCAAGGAAGCGGCCGACGGCGGCGTTCTGGCCGGGTACCCGGTTGTCGATGTGAAGATCACCTTGTTCGACGGCTCGTTCCATGAAGTCGACTCAAGTGAAATGGCGTTCAAGATGGCGGCCATTTTGGGCTTCAAGGAGGGTGTCCACAAGGGCAACCCGATCATGCTTGAACCGATGATGAAAGTCGAAGTCGTTGTTCCCGAGGAATACCTTGGTGATGTGATGGGGCAGATCAACAGCCGCCGCGGCCTGATTCAAGGAATGGAAGTCCGCCTTGGAAATGCCCAGGCTGTTAAAGCCATGGTTCCACTGGCTGAAATGTTCGGGTATGCAACTCAACTGCGCTCCGCCACACAGGGACGCGGAGTTTTCAATATGGAATTTGACCACTATGCGCCAGTGTCGCAATCAGTGGCTGAACAGATCTTAAAAGGATAATCGTTCTTTTCTACTCAAGGAGTTTTATTATGGCGAAGGAAAAATTTGATCGGAGCAAACCGCACCTGAACGTCGGGACGATGGGACACATCGATCACGGCAAGACGACGTTGACAGCGGCCATTACGAAAGTGGCGGGATTTTCAGGTCAGGCCGACTTCAAAGCCTACGACCAGATCGACAACGCGCCGGAAGAAAAAGCGCGCGGGATCACGATCAACATCGCGCACGTGGAGTACCAGACCGACAAACGGCACTACGCCCACGTGGACATGCCCGGTCACCGCGACTACATCAAGAACATGATCACCGGCGCGGCGCAAGTGGATGGCGCGATTCTCGTCGTGGCCGCCCCGGATGGCCCAATGCCGCAGACGCGCGAACACGTGTTGCTGGCGCGCCAGGTAGAAGTGCCCTCGATCGTTGTCTTCCTGAACAAGGTCGACATGATGGACGACCCTGAACTTCTGGAACTGGTGGAACTGGAACTGCGCGAACTGCTCAGCAGTTATGGCTTCCCCGGCGACACGACCCCGATCGTACGCGGATCGGCCAAAGTGGCGCTCGACAGCGCGAGTACAGATGGCAACGCGCCAGAATACGCCTGCATCAAGGAATTGCTGCGTGTGGTGGATGAATACATCCCCGAACCGAAACGCGAGACAGACAAGCCGTTCATGATGGCGGTGGAAGACGTGTTCTCGATCAAGGGACGCGGGACGGTGGTGACCGGACGCATCGACCGCGGCGTGGTGAAAGTGGGTGACCCGATCGAAATCATCGGATTGCGCGAGACGAAAGCCTCGGTGGTGACGGGCATCGAAATGTTCCACAAGCAGTTGGACGAAGGCATGGCCGGAGACAACGCGGGGATTCTGTTGCGCGGCATCGAGCGCACCGACGTGGAACGCGGGCAGGTGTTGGCGAAACCGAAGAGCGTGACACCGCACAAGAAGTTTTTGGCGGAAGTGTACGTGTTGAAGAAGGAAGAAGGCGGGCGTCACAAGGCGTTCTTCAGCGGGTACCGACCGCAGTTCTACATCCGCACGATGGATGTGACGGGCGACATCACGCTTCCCGAAGGCGTGGAGATGGTGATGCCCGGAGACAACGTGAACCTGACGGTGCAATTGATCGTGCCGGTGGCGTTGGAGCAGGGTTCGAAGTTCGCCATTCGCGAAGGCGGTCTCACCGTCGGCGCGGGTGTCGTTAC
>JACPVD010000044.1 GCA_016191895.1 Chloroflexota bacterium
ACTCCTCATTTGTTTCCGCGGTCAGGCAGGATTTGTACTTCCTGCACTCGCGCAGGTTCGTGGTAACCACAGGTTTCAATGCGGCCATGTATTCAAAGATTTTCACCGGAGACACGGCATCGGTCAATGGGGTCCGCTTGAAAGGCAGGATCGCGATGTCGTAATGAACGGCATATTTGTTCAGGTCAACGTAATGTTTGCTGCCGAGGAAGTGAACGCGGGGATGACTCTTGAGCCCGCTTTTTTCGAATTCTCCGTCGTGTTCGTGGCCGATCAACACCAGTTCGTAACTGCCTTCGTCGGCGATCATGCGCAGGAGGTCGTAATCGATCCATTGTGCCAGCGCGCCGTGATAGGCGACGATGACTTTTCCGGTCATGGCCGGTTTCATATCCGCAGGCGGTTCGCCTTTTGGAATCCGCCAGTTATCGAGATCGACTCCGTTCGTGCTGAGAAGATAATTTGTCGAACGATGCTGGCGCACTTCCTCCACCAATTGATCGGATGTGGCGACAACGATCACGCGCTCGTCCTTCAACAACGCTTCATGGCGTTTATGCACAAGGTCGGGGACATTGCCGGTGATGTGCGGGCTGATCTCGTCGATGTATTCGTACACCACCTTGAATCCCTTGCGGACGAACTCCTCCACATCTTCAGCCGTGGTGACCAGGTCAATGGATTCGATACGCAGGATACAGGACGATGCTTTCTTCTCCAACGCTGCAAGTACGCGGTTCACCAGTTCCTGATCGGTCGCCTTGTAGACATATAAATTGGGCGCGGCTTCTTTGTAGACAAAGACATCTTTGTCCACCGTGGGATGCCCGCCGTAGATGGCAACGCCGCCGAGTTTGGCCGATTGAAGCGAAACATGCTGGAAACGCTGAAAGAGCATTGTGTTCCAGCCCATTGGAATATGGAAGAGATCGAAGAAGCCTTTGTGCCGCGCAATGATTCTTTCCAGTTCGCCCAGTTCGCGATCGTAGCGATCCTTGAACAGCCGCTTTTTGATCGGATAAAACAGGCGGATGAAGACCACCCCGATGCCTTTGAGAATCGCGCCGAAGAATCCGTTCACGCGAATCGATGTGCGGGCGCGGGCGTATAACTCTTTCGGCTTGCGATACAGCCAGTGGAAAAAGAAACGGACAATCTTCTCGCGGAATCCGCCGGGCGGCATCAAAGTCACCTTGATCTTGTGAAGAACCTGCCCGAGTTTCCACGTGTTGCTGTTGAGCATTTGGTGAATCTGATATTCCTGCTGATTGGCGACTTGCTGAATTTTGGCTATCGCCTGATCCTTCTCGGCAATTTGATCCACCCGCCCCTGAATCTCCTTGTGAAGCCCCTGAATGTTGTAATCCCTTAGGTCGATCTGATGCAGAAGGCGGCGGATTTCTTCTTCATTCGCCGCCACCTGCGCGGTCAGCCTTTGCGCATCCTGCTCGCGGACGGCGAAGGCGCCGGTCTGGCGAATCGCCAGACTGCGAAGCAGGTTAATGGCAACCGGCTTTTCCGTTCGCTTGATTTTTCCATCCAGCAGTTTCAATGCCAGTGTCGTGTTCGTTTGCGCGAGTTGTTTTAGTTGCCCGCCGCGCTTCGAAAGGATGCGTTGAATTTCCTTATGCCCATTCCACGCATTCCCCAATGCGGAGGCAATTTGATCCACATTCATGGTTTGAAGGTCGAGCGCGTGTTTGGATAGCCCCAATAGTTTCATCAGGTTGGCGACTTTGGGATCGTAGACCAGCGCAACTGATGGAACGCCGACGCTTGCGGCAAAGATCAACGAATGCAGGCGCATCCCGACAATCATGCGACAACGGGCGATCAATCCTTCCAACACCTGCGGAGAATACGCCTTCGATAAAAGCGTAACCCGCCTGCGCTGTTTCATCATGGATTTGATTTCACGGGCAACGCTGTGATCGTTTTCCAACTCGTGTTCGCTTACTTGAAACGGGATGAACACGACCTGGGCCTTTTGCGCTTCGAGGAATCGATCCAACGCCTCAGCCACTTCCTTCTTCCAGGCATCGGACTTTTCTCCCTCGGTCCAGTTCCGCAAACTGACGCCGATGATCGGCCCCTTGGCCGGGTCGATCTTCGCGGCGTGGAAGATGTCAGCGGCGGCCTTTGCATCGGGCGCGAGAGTCAGCGCCGGGTCCGGTTTGATCGCGATCTGTCTGGCGGGGAATCCCAATTCGGCGAGAAGCGCTTTCGATTCCGAGTCGCGCACAGTGACGGCGTCTGCAAGTTCGAATGTGAATCGAGTCCAGCGTTTGCCTTCGTTGGTGATCAACGGCCCGACGCCGACGGAATAAACCATGAACGGTTTATCATACAGCGTGGCGAGCAGGCCGATGGAACTGTAAAAGGAAATGCCCCAATGAAACTCGGTGAGTTGGGTATCGGCTGGGGTGCCCCAGTAATCCTGAAAAATTCCCCCGCCGCCCAAAATGACGAGGTCGCTTTCACGCGCCGCGTCCAGCATTTTGTTCACATCCTTCCAATGGACGGCGCGGACGCCGTGACGGCGTTCGGTATCGGCCGGGTTGGATGAAATGACGATAAATTCAAGGTTTTTGCGCTGTTTTTTCAGGTTGACCAGTATCGCGCTGAGGATGGCCTCATCGCCGGCGTTGCCAAACCCGTAATATCCCGCGATCAGGATCACGCTCTTTTTTTTCTCGTTCACGTTTGATGCTGCCTCTCCAAAAACAGGGTCACCCCATTATCACCGAACTCCCCGTAAGAATCAATGCCGATGACGTAAAGCAGTTAATGGAGGTGTGGGGTGTTGTGAGCGCGCTTCGCGCGCTCACAACACCCCACACCCCAATTTATGGAGAGGATACGTTAAAAGGATTCGTACAGATTGGTTTCAAAGGGCAGGGATCCCCTGCGAATCGCTTCGATCTGTTCCTCGGTCAATGCCGTGCGCCATTTGTCGATCTGCTTTCGGCTGTCGCGCTGGGTTTCGTAAAAACCGCCGTCTGAGCCGGTTGTCTTTTTTTCGATCTCGGCGCGAACCGTCTCATCCCACGACAGGCCGAGTTTTTCATACAATGCCTTGAACTCTGCAATTGGATCGCCCGCCAATTTTTCGAAGGCAACCCATGTCCATGCGGGGTGAGACTGAAACCACTTCTGAACTTTTTGATTTGTCATTCCCCAATCCCGCCCTAATTTCTCCAACCTTGCAATGGGATGATTGTCTATATTTTGGTGGTGCTTGATCTGGCGCATGGTGCTTTCGCTCCTGCCGGCCGGGTGGCGGCAGATGTAGAGAGCGTTGGCGCTCTTAATGGCATCACAAACATCCGGCATCACATCCAACAACGCAATTGGCTTGATGCAGATCGTTTCGATTGATTTGTCGGTTCTGAGTGCGGCCAGAAGCATTACGCAGATCAGCAGGTGGGCCTTGAACGGCTTTTGCGATTCAAGAAAGACAAAATCCCAGAAGCTTTCCGGCGGGAGTGGGACGCTGTTTTCATAGCGGTATTTCATTAACGCCGAATCGGGTTCGTGGACATAAAGGGACGAAGCATTCAGGGCGAGAAATTCGCCCAACATGCTCGTTCCGCTCCGGCTCATCCCGAAGATCAGGATGACTTTTTTCTTCCGAAACAGAAGAACCAGGTTCGTTAATAGCGCAAGGATGCGCCGATAGGGATATGTATTTTTGATGAATTGGTAGGTTTTTGTGTCTGTAAGATAGTTTTGCATTTGGGTCCGGGCGATAATTTCGACTACGCAGTACGACAGGATGATCGGCGTATCCTCTCAATAGAATTGGGGCGTGGGGTGTTCTGAGCGCGCTCAGAACACCCCACTTTCCCTTCTTTTTGAAAAGATACTGTGAGGCAGTGACACGTTGCAATACGCGGCAAACTCATAAAAGTATACCCCGAAACGACGGCAATTTTGTTGACGAATTGCGAGCCGTTTCGGGGCAGTTGGGTGATCAAAGCAAATCCCTACTGCGTGAGCGTAAAGGTCTGGAGCATGGCTTCGCCTTCGAGCGAAGCGGGGATCAATTGATATACCCAGTCCCCGCCTGAAAAGAAGTAGGAACAGTCGGGAACCACCATGGTGGAGATACACACCTTTAGCCCGGAAACTTTGGACGCCTGAAATTGTTTGGGCGAAGCGTCGGCGCCTGGCATGCCGGCGGACTTCAGCCATTCCTCAAGCGAGTCTGCCTGCCCCAGAGCATGAATGCGGATTTCAAGATCGGGCGGCTCCAGGTCAGCCACGTCGCTGTTGGCTTTGGCAGGACTCAGAATCACAAATGCCGCAGCCGGTTTCGGGGTGAGCCGATCCAGTTTTTCTCCCTGCAAGGGGCGGAAGGTATAGTCGGATGGATGGTCAACCCCAAATTTATAGGTGGTGTCACCATACGTAACCCATGTGTCGGAAGGCGCGACTTGCGCTTCGGACGGCGGCGTCTGCGAATCTCCTTCCCCATATCCGAAATCCGAATCTGAGCCTGTCACCGGGACCGGCGAACAGGCGGCAAGTAACAATCCGACAAGCGTTATCAACACGCCGGGAATACCATTTTTTGCGGACATGATCTCATCTCCTTTTGAATGGACAAAATAGAACATCATAGCTCACCTTACGCCTCGCGCTTCGACTGGTTTCGACAGGCTCAACCTGAGGCTCAGCGAGTAAAGTAACCTCATAAGATAAGGACGATTCGCGGCCTTGACAGGTTCCCCCGATTTTTGTATCTTCTCAACAAATTGGGGTGTGGGGTGTTGTGGGCGCGCTTCGCGCGCCCACAACACCCCACTTCCCTCCTCTATTTGAAAAGATACCGATTTTGAAAAAAAATCCGGGCCCGGCAATACCGGGCCCGGAAATATCGTATCAACAAAGGGCTGGTTATTAACAGGGAGCGGAAGTACACAATGGAACAATATTGCTACTGGTAAACCGCGCCCCATACATGTTTTGCGTGCCTACATAGATGCCGGAGTTCACGCCATCCACGGATCCGCCGACTCCAAGCGAGTAGTTGGGCATCCACGGGCCGCCGCTGATGCCGCCGCCCCAGTTGCATCCGGTTCCGCGGGTATCGGTCGTCTGCTGGAAGCTTTCAGAGGCGCAGGCGCGCAGGTACAGGCCGGCGCCGGCGATATAGGTATTGGCGTAATTCTTGAGCGGGTACCCCATCACATGGAAGTGTCGGACATAACCGTAATTCCACTGGCGTCCCGCATACCCCACCGCAGTATTCAGGGTTTGCCCGGATGAATTGTTGCCCATCTTGCAAACGGCCACATCGTATTTCGTCCAGCCGTTGATCGAGAAACTGCCGGACAGATTGATCCAGGAAGTCAGAACCACGCACTTGGTCGCCACAAATGTCCCATAAGGCGCGGAGCCGTTGCGGTAGGCGGGGGTGAATACCCAGTTGGAGAACCATCGGTTATTGGTGGAATCATATACGCAGTGGGCGGCAGTTACGATCGCGTTTCCACTGATGGCGGTGGCGGAACAGTAATAGGTGCTGCCCAGATCGAGGAAGGTCAGCCTGCCAACCCACTTGTGGGGATACATCGTTTGCACAGTGGTGTTGGCCTGATTGACGGTGTAACTGGTGTAAACCTGAGTGGTGCCGGCCGGTTCGTCCATTGCCATGGCTGCCATATCGGCCGGGGTCCCAAAGTTGGGAGCCGCCCAGTCATAAGCATAAGCGGATTGCGCTTCCACATCGGCGGAAGGCGACGGATATCCTGCGGGAGAAAACCCCGGTTCCATGTCGGCGGCGCTTGACTCGGACAAAGCGCTTTCGTCGATTAACGCCGGGGCTGTATCAACGGGTATTGCCATTTCTGCCGCATCTGCCAGCCGTTGGCGCGTCCAATAGGCCATGGCCGCCTTCTGTTCGGCCGGGGAAATGACCTTGGACACGACCAGGTCATTGATCGCAGCTTGTTCATTGCCTGCGCCGGTGGATGCCTTCTGTGCCTGAACGCTGGAACCGAACACCTGGACAACCAGCAACAAAATTACCACCACCGAAGCGATTCTTGCTTTTGCTTGCATTTTTCTCTCCTTTTTCTGATTTGACTCCTGCAGAACATGCGTTGCAGACACGCACCCCAAAAATCATCCAAAGCCGATTTTTTTGGAAGTTCGACCTCCTTCCTAGCCTTCTGAAAATCCCTTCCAATTCATTATCGCATAATCCATTGGATTTTCAATGGTCAAATGTACTAATCGACACGAAATATTTACGGAAGGTCAAATGTTCGCGCGAGGAACACAGCCATCTGTGCGCGGGTTACGGCGGATTCCGGGCAGTAGTTTCCGCCGCCGCAACCGGAGGTAATTCCTTCAGCGACCAGTTGTTTGATCCATGCCGCAGCCCAATAACCGGCGGGGACATCCGCAAACACCGGGCCGGTCACCGGTGGCGGGTTGTATGTGTTCCCATATTTGCTTCTCAAGAGGAGAATCGCCATTTGGGCGCGGGTCACTTTGGCGTCGGGGCAGTACTTCCCGTCGCCGCAACCGGATGAAATTCCCTCCGCCACAAGCCGTTCGATCCATGCCGCCGCCCAGTGATCGGCGGGAATGTCCGAGAAGAGCGTTCCGCTTGCGGGGGGCGGTGTGTAGCCGCTTCCATGCCTGCCGCGCAGCAAAAAGACCGCCATTTGCGCACGTGAGGTGGAATTTTCCGGGCAATACATCAGCGGATATGTTCCACAACCCGCCGCGATTCCGTTTCGATACAAGCGCTCGATCGAATCCGCCGCCCAATACCCGGGGGGAACATCGGCAAACGTTCCGGGGCCGGGCGTGAGGAAGTTGGCGGTCATTGTGGCCGCGCAATTGCCGATGTTTGTCACGTGGACGCTGCTCGGGCTACCGTTGTATAGATTGCTGTTGGGATCCGTCGACGAGTCGAAAATGCGCCGTCTCCTTCGACCCGGAAACGGGTCGCCGTTATCGCCGTAATTCTCCTCTTCATCCAGATCGTTCTTTCCATCTGCCTGAATAAGATACGCCAGCCGGCGGGGCGACCCGGCGTTGGCAGAATTATCGAAGGGAACGCCCTCGTCGATATGCCAGATCAAGAGACCACATCCCGGCAAGGCCGCGTCGAAGCCGACCAGTTGGCGGTTTTCCACAAGGAAATATTCGCCCGACCCGGAACGCGCCTGAAACGTCCAATCGACGCCGTTGGGGTTATCCAGCAATTGATAAACGACCGGGCTGGTCTCCGCCTGCGGAATCGATTGCGCAAGCGCAAGCCCGCGCGATTGGGTTGGCGTAACCCAGCCCTCATACCATTTGCTCCAGGCGTCGTGATAGGCGGGAAGTTCGCCCAACAAATCGCTGGTGGTGTTCCATGTGCCGGTCCCCATCAATCCCCAAACGCCGATGCCGGCGGAACGCCCGCTGACATCGTACAGGTCGGGCAGGTTCAGGCTGTGACCGAGCTCATGCGCGATGATTCCGATGGTGGCCGGCGCGCCGGGGTTGCGGCCGGGGATGTCGGCGCAATGCCATTCGCCCATCTGAACATACCTGCCGCCATTGTGAACATCCCCGATGATCTTTCCATCCGCCTCCGGCGCGCCCACTTCATCGAATCCCGCATAGTGCGCCCAAAGGCTCGGATAGCACGCGTTCGAAGCGCCAAAGGCTGTCTCGTAACCGGCGGCGACCACAACAATATGCAATTCGGTACTGGAAACATATCCGTCGTTGTTCGAATCGAAAATCGAATAATCCACATAAGGCGCGGAAGCAAGAATGGCGTCCTTCGAGAGCGCCTGGTTTCTCATGGATATGTTTCTGCCGCTGTTTGGGTGGTTGTAGGGAAGTTTGATCCAGCCGATGATGCCATCCCTTATCGCGCCGTAATTTTCAGGCGCCGGCAGGAGCGATAAATTTCCATACGAGGCCTCAAGATAATATTTTCGAACGCTTCCATTGACGCCGAAAATTTTATTGTTCCAGTAGGCGGCATCGGTGCCCACCGGGGGGCGATTCTCAAATTCAACCAAAAGAACCAACACCCTTTGCGTGCCGATGTTGGCATTGGCGTTTGTCATCGGTTGAAACCCGGTCGCCGGGCTGCCGGCCGGGCGCGTTACTGCCGGGCGGATGTGGCGCGGCAGGCCGGCCGGCGCATCCCTGCCAACGATCAAATACCCGGCGGGACCGGAGCCCGGCGCGGGGGCAAGGCTTTGCGCGGATGACAATGCCGCATACACCCAATATTGACTCGGTTCATCCAGGATGATGGTATAGCCATCGAGCGTTTCCATGCCGTTCGACCATTCATCGCCCCAAGCGCGGGCTTGAAAGGCCGTTCCATCGGGCTGGTATAACGTCACTTCGAGCGGCGCCGGCGGAGCGGCATGGGCTGTGTGTGTTGGCTGGGCTGTAAGGAGCACAATGAAGATAAGCAGGGCAATCGAAGTTTTTTTGAGCGACTGAATCATTTCACTCTCCATGCAATCTTTTACGGATGTATCTTCCCGATATTGCACTTTTCCAAAAAGGGGGAAATGGGGTGTTGCGAGCGCGCGAAGCGCGCTCGCAACACCCCACACCCCAATTTATTTGAAAGGATGTATCTTCCCGCTAAATCAGGATGTGGGCGTGTTTCATTTCGGCAGTTTCCTGCACAACATATTCGCGTCGCCTTCCTTTGCGGAAAGGTCGGAACGGATCATCTCGATCTCGAATCCCATCCTGCGTATTGTATCCAAAAACTGCTCCGGCTCCACGCCCCCGCATCGCAAGGCGGTGGGATTCAACTCCATCAGCAAATGCAATTGCGGAGAACGCGCCGCAGTCTCCTTCATGCCGGCCAGCACCAGCGGCTCCGCGCCTTCGGTGTCGCTTTTGACAAAGTCAATTTGTTCGATTCCACGCTCGCGCAAAAAAGAATCGAGAGCCACCACCCTCACCTCGATGACGCCCTGCGCCTCGGTATAGCCCTGGATTAAACTATGATTGCTGTTGCCGGGCGAAACATACAAAGGCAGCGTTCCCTCCCTGTCGCCGACGGCGCAATTGAACAACTCCACATTGTTATAGCGGCGCGGGGTCATGTTCTTTTTCAGGATGTCGAAGTTTTCCGGGTTGGGTTCAAAGGCCAGCACCCGGCCTTTCGGGCCGGCCAACTCCGAAAGCAGGCGCGTGTAATAGCCGATGTGCGCGCCGATGTCGATCACGGTCATGCCGGGTTTGACGATCTGACGCACCCGCTCGACCGATTCATATTCGAGCCAGCGCATGAGGATTTCAAAACGAAAACGCTCGATCCACCACCAGCCGCCGGTGGCGCGGCCGGGAAAATGAAACGCAAGACTTCTCTGCAGAATTGCAACCGCCCAGCGAATCTTGATTTGCACAAGGCGCGAAAACAGCGAATCGGGATTGCGCTGGTAGCGATTGAGAATGCTTCGATAAAAAGCGTAAAACATCACCCTGCCCTCACCCCAGCCCTCTCCCGAGGGGAGAGGGAGTATCTTGAGAATACAACCCGCATGAGGCGCAATGATAGCCGTCTGCCAGAGGCACGAAGGCCCCGCCACAGGTCGGGCAGGGATGCGTCCACGTTGTGCGAGTCGACCCGCCCATTGCCCACTCCCAATGCCCCAGCCACGTCTGTGCCACCGTTTCCCAATCCCGCACGGCGGCTTGCGCATTGTTGCGAATGTAGCGCGAAAAGTCGGGGGAGTCTGTTAATGATTGAATTTGTCGCGCCACGGTTTGCCAGGTTTCTTCGGCCATATGATTTCCATGGACCAAAAAACCGTCATACCCATTGCGAAGAATTTCCGGGTATGCGCCGACCGCGCTGGCAAAGACAACATTGCCCGAGGCCATGGCTTCAATGAGCGAAAGGCCAAACGGCTCGAGGCGGTCTTGAAGATTCAACGCGATATGACTGCTTTGCAATTCATGCGCCAATTGTTGTTGGCCGAGCAAGCCATGATAGATCACGCCGTCTTCCCGGGCTGGAACCTGTTCGGCCTCTCCCCAGAGTCGATTCCCCCCGTAAAAGTGCAGTTCGAAGCGCGGCTCGCGCGCGCGCAAAACCCGCAACACGCCCAATGCGGAGTCGATTCCTTTGGACGGATGACTCGTGTAAACGAGTTTATACGGGTTGCGAGCCTGCCTGCGGGAAAGGAATGGCCGCGCAAGAAAGGCCGGGCTGACGCCGTGATGGCTGACGAAAAGTTTTTCGCGCGGAACGCCCCATTCATCCATCGCAACCTGGCGGATAAAGTTGCTCGGCATGCAAACATAATCATACGGAATTTCACGCAAGCCCTTGAGTTCAGGCGTGCCATGCACCCAGATCAAACGCAGGCTGGCTTTGATTTCGAGGTTGAGTGCGGGGCGCAGGTCCAGGTCGCCGCCGCTGCTGGAGAGGATAAGCACATCGGCATCGATGCTTTTGGCTTTTGCAAGAGGGAGATATTTCACGCCGTCCACAGTCTCTACGCGCGAACAGTTACAGATCATGGCGACATCATGCCCAAGTTTTGCCAACGCCGCCGCGAGACGAATGCGCACCGCCACGCCGCCGCCCACGCCTTGTTTATCCGGCGTGCGGCCGTCGTAGGCAAGATGATGGTCGGGGCAATACAGGGAAATTCGTAAATTTTTCACACAGGCATTTTATAGGCGATTGGAGGATGAGTCAAATGAAATTCCTGCGATACAAAAGAGGCATGTCTGCAAGGACCTCGCCAGGGATGAGGTGGTTCTGCCTTGCCAAAAAATTATATATAATATACAATCTGGCGCGTTTGGAGATACAATCAGGCAGCAAGTTTGGCAGTTCGACGAAAGGACATGTATGCTCAATCTCAAAACCACCCCCTTTCATGAAAGGACATCCGCGTTGTGCCAGCCGCAGAACTGGCGCAAGTGGGCGGGATATTTTGCCGCCGGTTCCTACGAGCACACGCTCGACCGCGAATATTGGGCGATCCGCAATTCGGCGGCGCTGATCGACGTCTCGCCGTTGATCAAGTATGTGCTCACGGGGAAAGATGCGGCGGCGTTACTGCACCGCGTCACTACGCGCGATATTCATAAGATGAAGACGGGACAGGTGGCCTACACGGGTTGGTGCGACGAAGAAGGCAAGATGATCGACGATGGCACGGTCTCGCGCCTCGGTGATTCGACCTTTCGCCTGACTGCCGCAGAACCGAATTTGCGCTGGCTGATGATGAACGCCGTCGGCTTGGAAGTGGGGATTCAAGAGGTCACAGACGAGGTCGCCGCCCTTAGTTTTCAGGGGCCAAACACCAGGTCCGTTTTGAAGCGGGTGTGCGAATCCGATGTGGAGGGGTTGAAGTATTTTCGTCTGATGAAGAATAAGATTCACGGGGCAGAAGTCACCGTTTCAAGAACAGGTTACACCGGCGACCTCGGCTACGAGATTTGGATGGACGCCAAAGACGCGCTCAAGATATGGGATGCGCTCATGGAAGCCGGCGCGGACTATGGCATTACGCCCGTCGGTATTTTGGCAATGGACATGGCGCGCGTGGAAGCGGGTCTGTTCATGCTCGATGTGGATTACACGTCCACGACTCATGCCTGGATCGAGTCGCAGAAATCATCTCCGTTTGAGTTGGGTCTCGATTGGACGGTCGCGCTCGATAAGCCCGGTTACTTTGTGGGGCGCAGGGCGTTGGAGCGCGAGAAACGCGAAGGCCCGGCCTGGAAGATGATGGGACTCGAAGTGAATTGGGTGGGCATGGAAAGCATTTTCAAGCAGGTCGATCTTCCGCCGCAGATCCCCGGCTCGGCTGTGCGCGCGAGCCTGCCGATCATGGTTGGCAATGTGCAGGTGGGGTATGCCTCCACTTCGAGTTGGTCACCGCTGTTGAAGAAATACATCGCCCTTGCTCACTTACAGCGACCATACTACGAAGTCGATACCGATGTACGCATGGAGATCACGGTGG
>JACPVD010000097.1 GCA_016191895.1 Chloroflexota bacterium
GCCCCAGCGGGCAAGGTGAGCCTTGCCGTACGTGTTGCAGTTTGCGCCCCAGTGGGCAAGGTGAACCTTGCCGTACGTGTTGCAGTTTGCGCCCCAGCGGGCAAGGCGAACCTTGTCGTACGTGTTGCGGCAAAACCTTCGCGATTGGCGTGGTTGTTCAAGGGCGCTCAAACCACCCCACACCCCAATTTCATTTATGCAGGAGCGCGGACTTTAGTCCGCTTTTGCAGGAGAAATTGCAGACTGAAGTCTGCAATCCACCCGATCTGTGATTTACTGAATTTATTGAGTTTGTCTATGCTCGTTTTAAAACGCCCAGCCGCGGGATGAGCATGGGCGTTTTTCGTTTATAGTCCGCGTAGGTGTCGCCGAACTCGCGCAAAAGCCTTCGTTCTTCGAAAGAAACGCCGACCAGGATGTAAATCGTCGCGCCGATATAAACTGCGATCGAGTTGACGGACATGGACGGGGACAACCAGATGAACATCAAGCCAGCCGTGTAAAGCGGATGCCGCACCACACGGTACAACCCCCGGGAAACAAACACCCCGGTCGATTTTTTCTCCCCCAGCAGTTGGCGCAAACCGCTCAGCGACAGCCAATCGGCCTGCAAAAAAGCGACGAGCAGCATCGAAACCGCAAGAACCTGCCCGCCAAACATGAGATAACGCCATGGAGCGGGGACGGCATAAATCTCCCGGTCCGGCAAGGCGGTCATCAGGTATAAAACGAAAAGGAAACCAACTCCCGCAAACATGTTGTAGGCAAGGCGGTAGAAATTCACCCCGCCGATCTTCAGCGGGAACAGGTCTTTTGCAAGATGCGACGCGAGAAAAGAATGGAGCAAACCCCATACAGCCAGCGCAGCGAGAAGAATGACAATGCTCATATTAATCCGCGCCAAAAGCAGGAAGTTCGACGGTTTCCGCGCCGGCCTGGATAATGTAATACGGCTTCCACGCCACGCCGAAGATGTTGACGTAGACATCGGTTTTCCTGGGTTTGATCGCCACCTCGCTGATCTCATTGACCAGACTGCCCCAGCGATCGTTGATTTCAGCGGTCATATCGTCGCGTTCGCGCAGCAGGGCGGTCAAATCCTTTTTATATTGCGCAATCGCCTCCTCCGACTCTTCCACTTCGGCCTTTGCGCTTTGGGCGAGACGGTGCTTGGTGAACTGGGTGGTGACGTTCTTCTTGCGGCCAAGCCCAACCAGCCCCGCGCCAAGTTCGAGAAGGTTTGCGCCCGATTCGATATTGCGGTTTTGCAACTCGGCCTGGTCTTCGCGCAATTCGCGCTCTTCGCGCGCGAGTTTGTCTTCCAGCGTTTTGATCTTTCGCTCGATGGCGGAGGTCTTCTTTGCAATTTCAGAATCGCGGGCATCGCGGGCGGCGTCGGCGCAAGCTTTCATGAAGTCGGCCTGGCTCACGTCCGGGCCGCCGAATACTTTGAGTTTGATATTGGCGCGGGCGGTGACTTCAGAGTTGCGAAAGACCCAATCGGTGAAGTCTTTTTGCAGGGCGGTCATCAATTTCGAGTCGTTCAATGGCGCGTCGATGGTGCTGAACCGCGCGGATGCCGCCGGCATGGATTCGATCTTATCGAGCGACGGGCCGCTGTAGGAAAAATCATCCCAGCGGACAATGCCGCGGCGATCGAGCGAATCGACGAGGGCGGCTTTGACGAGTTCCGAATCGACGCCGTGTTTTCTATCCAGCAAGCGCACCTGTGCGGAAGCAAGCAATGATGGGCGATAGACAATTCCCTGAATCATCGCCTCGGAAGGCATGACTCGCTGTGCCGCTTGAAACGCTTCCGGCAAACTGTAATTTTGTGGAAGAAAATACTCGCGAACACCCGCAGGGATGGATGGTTTAGTGGAAGTTCCGTTAGTGGTTGATGTTTGGCGGTTGATTGATGGTTGAATGCTTGCAGGTTGGGAGCTTGCTGACGGCTGACTACTGACCGCTGATGGTATGGCCACTGGCTGGAATGATTCGACGGAAGGCTGAGGGGAGGGTTTCTTCATCGGAACGGGAGCTGCTACCGGCGGAGTCGAAAGCGATGTGCTCGCGTTCACCAACTGATTGAGAGCGGGTATCTGCGCCCGAGTCATGGGGCCTGCGAGGAAGTTCATCGCCCAGCGGGATTGAATCAACACCGGCATCTTTTCGTGGACGTTGTGCATGACAAAGACGCGCTTGCCGAGGGATGAGATGAGTTTATCCATCGCGGCGCGTGGGATTCCGCCGGCGGCGCTTTCGAGACCGTCGAGCAGGCGATTCTTGTCGCGCTCGGTTTGCAGTTTGCCGATGAACCATGTGCCCGTGTTGGAGAGGGCTTTGTAATCCATGTCGACAGGGTTTTGGGTGGCGAGCAAAAGGCCGAGGCCGAATGCGCGGGCTTGCTTCAACATGCGCAGTAAGGGCTGTTTCGACGGCGGGTTGGCGGTGGGAGGAAGATAGCCGTAAATTTCATCCATGTAGAGCAGGGCGCGCAATGCATTGGAGCCGGTCTGTGTGCGCATCCATGTTTCGACGGCGGAAAGCAACAGCGTGACAAAGAACATGCGCTCGCCGTCGGAGAGATGCGCGAGATAAAAGATACTGTGACGCGGCCTGCCATCGGGCGCGAAGAGCATGGATTGCACATCAAGCGTTTCACCTTCGCGCCATGTTTCGAACGCCGGTGCGGCGAGGATGTTATTCAAGACCATCGCAAGTTCCATGCGGTCTTTCTGCGGGAAGAAGGTATCGACCGGGAACGCGCCGAGGTTTTGGAACGGGGGCGTTTGCGTTTGCAAAATCAATTCGGTCAGGTCGAGGTCGTTGCCCTCGCTCCAGTGAAACTCAAAAATATTGGATAGCAGGATGTGTTCCCGCGAGCGGATCGGATCGATATCGTTCATGCCGACGAGTCCGAGCAGCGCGGTGACCGTGCTGGAAATTCGTTCGCGCAGGACCTCGCGATTGGATTCCCAATCCAGGCCGGGCGCGGCCAGCGACGACAACACGCTGACGGGAATCCCCGAATCGGAACCGGGGGTATAAATGGCGAACTTCACCGCATTTTGTAAAGCGCGCAAACGCTCGGTGCCAATCCCCCACTCTTTCAATCCATTTTGCCAGGCAGTGGCGGCTTCGTCGGCGGCGTCTTCAAGCGACTTGTCTGCGCGGCGCGCCATTTCGGGGTCGATCCAGGGTTGGAAGTCCTGCGGCATCAGATCGGGAAAATGCAGGAGCAGGTTGGTCAGGTCGCCTTTGGGGTCGATGATGATCGCGGGAACATTTTGAAGCGCGGCTTCTTCGAGCAACGCCACACACAAACCAGTTTTGCCGGAACCGGTCATGCCGGTGACGACGGCGTGAGTGGTTAAGTCTGCGGGGTCATATTGAACGGGATTGTTCGTGGGCTTCGCTGTTTTCGCATCGACGAGTCGACCGAGGTAAAAGGTGTCTTCAGCCATGGAGTATCTCCTGAGTTAACGCTTCGAAGGTATATGCTTAGAACGTGCGTGCTATGGATGTAGTTTAATTGATTTTAGGGTGAGGTGCAAGGGAGAAGTTTGTAAACGGTACGGCTTTCTCAAAGTCGAAAAATCTTAACGCGAATTACGCGGACAAAGCGAATGACGCGAATTTTCAATGGTTTTTCGCGAAATTCACCCAATTTGTGTCATTCGCGTTAAGACTTGCCACAAAACTCAAAAGGTGTCAACCAACTTTGAGAAGGCCATATTGTAAACGGATGGCTTCGCGGAGTAAATTCACAGACTACAGGTAGTAAGAAATGACATGGGGCAACACGATGTTTTTCCATCGCTTGAATCTTATAGTAAAATTGGAAGCGCGATCAAATCCACCGGGGCGATGGCGGAATCGGCAGACGCAATGGACTTTAACAATTTGAGCACCAGGGTTGGAAACTCCCTGTGTGAATTCGGTCAAACTCGGGGAACCCTTTGATAAACGATGGCAATTCCGAGCCAAGCTTCTTGCTGATAGTTTTCAGAACATTGAACTCCTTTGTCCTAATTGTCATTCACTGACAGACAATTATCGAGGAAACCCCGCACGTTCCATTGTATTGGAAAAGACGTGCGGGGAAGCAAGAAGAAGGTGTAGAGACTTGACGGCCGAGACCTAAAGTGGACAACCATGGTCAAGAGAAAGTCCAGACTACAAACCTCCAGGTGAGGGTGGCGCAAGCCATAGTAGCAAGAAAATCCATCGGTGGCAACACCGTGAGGGTTCGACCCCCTCTCGCCCCACACATGTCATTGCGTTACCCTTTGAACCATCAAAGGGCGCAATGACATTTTCGTCAAAAGGAATTTATGTTCTTTACCCGCCAGCAACTCGAAGAGATCGAAGACAAGAGTCTTGCCTCCTATGGAATGCGAAGCAAAGATTCAAAAGGCCGCGCCTATCTGGATAGCGAACCCGATTATCGCACGACGTTCCAGCGCGACCGCGACCGAATCCTGCACACCACCGCGTTCCGCAGGCTGGAGTATAAGACTCAGGTCTTCATCAATTTCGAGGGCGATTACTTCCGCACCCGACTCACCCACACGCTGGAGGTGGCCCAAATCGGGCGGACTCTTGCCCGGGCTTTGGGCGCCAACGAAGACCTCGTCGAGGGGATTTGTCTTGCGCACGATCTCGGCCACTCGCCGTTTGGTCATTCCGGCGAAGTTGCCCTTGCGCGATTGATGAAAGACTTCGGCGGCTTCGATCACAACAAACAATCCCTGCGCATCGTTACTGAACTGGAACAACGCTATCCTGAATTCCCCGGGCTGAATCTTTGCTGGGAGGTGCGCGAAGGAATGGTCAAGCATGAGTCGGAATATGATATTTCCGATGCGCGGGATTACAACCCCGACTTGCGCGGAAATCTCGAAACGCAAATCGCCAACGTCGCCGACGAACTCGCCTACACCACCCACGACCTCGATGACGGACTCCGCTCCGGCATGATCGCCCCGCAGACGCTCGAAGGCGTTGCCCTGTGGGAAATCCTGCGCGAGACGTACAAATGGCGCGGCCCTGTCCTCGGCGATATGGAACGTCACCGCATGATTCGCCATCTCGTCGGCCTCATGGTCACAGACATGCTGCAAACCACCGATGTCCGCTTGAAGGATAGCAAGGTCAAGAAGGCGCTGGATATTCAGAAACTCAAGCGCAACATCATCGGTTACAGCGAGGAAATGCAGCGACGCAACCGCGAGTTGAAAGACCTGCTTTACAGGAAACTCTACCGCCATTATCGCGTGGTCAGGATGCAGGTCAAGGCGGAGCGGATCATCTCCGACCTGTTCCATGCCTACCAGGCCGAGCCGGCGATGCTTCCCGATCACGTCCAGTTCTTCATCGAAAAGCGCGGGCTGGAGCGCACCATCTGTGATTACATTGCCGGTATGACAGACCGATATGCTGTCGAAGAACACCAGAAACTGTTCAACCCGATTGAAAAACCTTAAACGGTTATTCAATTCAGGGGGGAATTGGAAAAACATTCCCCCAGTAAACATCTCGAGCCTGCAAGTTGGCGGACGGAAGCCCGCATTCCAAAATAAATTTACGACGAAGAGGATCGACATGACACAATCTTACCTGACCCCCGAAGGCGAAGAAAAATTGAAAGCCGAATTGGAGGAGCTAAAAGGCCCGAAGCGCGAAGAACTTTCCAAACGCCTGCGCTCCGCGATTCAAATGGGAGACCTCTCCGAAAACGCGGATTATCACAAGGCCAAGGAAGACCAGGGTTTTCTCGAAGGCCGCATTCAGGAACTCGAAGCCATCCTGCGCAATTCGGTCATCATCGAAAAAACTCAAAGCAAGGGCATTGTCAGCATCGGCTCGCATGTCACCATTCAGGAGGCGAACTTCGATCCTGAAACGTATCACCTTGTTGGCCCCACCGAGGCCGATCCGCGCAAGGGGAAAATTTCCTACGAGTCCCCGATTGGCCGCTCCCTGCTGGATAAAAAGGTCGGCGATGTCGCAGAGGCGGAAACGCCCGGCGGGAAGATCAAGTTCAAGATTATCAAGATCGAATAACAAGCGAACGTCGGAGACGTTCGACTCCGTCACCCTCAAAAAAGACCGCCTCATTTCGATTTCGAGGCGGTCTTTTGTTTCTATTGGTTTTGTCTCGGCCAGATGGCGAGTTCGAGGGTGATGCGTTCAAAATGACTGTCTGCGGGCAACGGGCCTTTGCCATACTCCAGATCAACAACGGTGGCAAGCAATTGCAAGGTTGCGGTCTCGAGCAGGATTTGCGCCTGCGGTTCCACCTGTACCAACTCACCCTTTGGTTCCAATCGCGCGCGGATGCCGGGGTCGTTAAATGCATGCTGCGACATGATCACCTTCGTGGCGGTCTTGATATCGTTTTTATCGAAGAGCCAGATCTCCAGCGCGGTGACCTTCTTGGGCTCACCCACGCCAATCGCTTCGGAAACACCGACACCGTACTCGCCCATGAATTCCCCGGCCTGCGTGTCGATGCTGAACGATTCGTCATACAGGTCGTCGCCAAGGACATACGTCGTCATCGTCTGTGTGATGGGCGGGGCAAGGCCGAGTTGCTCGAAGTTGGTTTTTTCGGCATGGCGGCTGATTTCCGCGGCCTGCATCACAGATGTCACCTTGCCGCTTCCACGTTTGCCCAGCAGGCGGTAGAGGTACCACCCTCCATAACCCAACACGCCAAGCAAAACAAGCGCGCCTACAGCCAGCGTGATCATCTTTATCAGGGAAGAACCGCTGCCGGTATCGACCGGCGGTTGTCCGCCGCCTGTTTCGAGGAACTTCCTGATCACCCCATCATAGGCGCTGATCGCGGCGGGGTCGATGGTTTGCGGATTTGCTCGAATCCCGTCGAACGCCGGCTGCGCCCCCGAGCCCAAATTCTGCCAGCGCTGGACAGCCAGATTCGGGTCAGGGTTGACGCGGTAGGAGTCGATCGCCATGCGCAGGTAATCTTCCTGCAAGTCGGCGCGCAGGTACGATGGCGTCGCGTCCACAAATTCCACAGGCGCAATCACGTACCCAAACAACAGCCCGATAACAATCCCCAGAATGAATAACCCAATGGGAACGATGGGCAGTTTTTTAGCAAAAGCGACAATAAACTGCATAAGAGACTCCTTTGTTGGTTACTTTCGGCTGATTATACATCCAATTTTTAAGCCCCGCATATCAGAATTGTTATCGGGAACGGCGAAAACAATGGGCTGGAAAGGAGTCCCGAAGTTCTACTTCAGGACTGTCCTCAAGTGGAAGGGGAGCCACAAGTAAAGCTTGCAGACCCCATTCACCCATTACCGGGCTTCCATCAGGTATAACGTCCGCTCCGAGTCGCGCACGGGTTCCGATTTGTGGACAACAAAACGGGCTGCAAACGCATTCTCGAAGCCATCCTTTGTGTATTCCGGGAAAATATCCTCGCGCGAGGCGAGCAATTTTTGAACCTGCGAATCGGACTTCGGCACGAACTCGATCACAAGCCATTTGCAATTCGATGCAAAGAAGTCCGCAATCTGCGATAACGGGACATTGTTCGAAATGGCAAGATGATGAATGACCGCAAGCGCAAGCGCCATGCCCGCCGGGCCGCGCGCGCCGAAGGATTCTCGTTCCGCGTTATTCCAGCCAATGGACGGGCTTGGGTTGGTCAAGTCCAATACCAGCGGCAGGATGGTTTCCTCTTTTTTCGTTTTCACCGTCCTGTAATTTTGCTCCACGGCGGCGGGATCGATATCGAAGGAAACGACAAACCCGCCGGACGACGCGGCCTCGCGGCTGAATACGCCGGTGTTGCCGCCCACATCCCAAACA
>JACPVD010000098.1 GCA_016191895.1 Chloroflexota bacterium
CTTCGGGGCAGGGTGCAATTCCCGATCGGTGGTACAGCCCACGAGCCTGTTTAGGTACATCGCTTTCCTCATTGGGAAAACGGGCATGATCCGGCGCAACTCCGGAGCCGACAGTAAAAGTCTGGATAGAAGAAGGTATCAACGCAACTCCGCGATGGATTTGTGTCGATTCGCGCCCCGGAAACGTTCGCTGTTTTCCGGGTTTTGATTCTGCGGATTCACACGCCTCCTACGCGGATTTGAGCCTGATTCCACGCCCCGGAGATTTATCTACTCTGAGGCGTTTTCGTTTAAGACCTGACAGGTTTCCAAAACCTGTCAGGTCTATGAAGATGAACCATGAAACCCAAATCCATCCACACCCTCACCCGCTGGCTCTCGCTTGTTTCGCTGCTGCTTGCGATTCCGCTTTGGGCGCTGGTCGTTCGGGTAAGCGGACTTCCCAAATTCATCCTGCCCTCCCCCGCCGACGTGTGGACCCGCTTCCTCAAAGCGCTGACCGACGGCAGCCTGCTTTATCACACCGCCATCACCCTCTCGGAGGTCCTGTTGGGATTACTGGTCGGCGTCTGCTTCGCAACCATCGTCGGCTACGCTCTCGCCAAATCGCGGACGCTGGAGTCTGTGCTATCCCCGTATCTTGTCGCAAGCCAGGCGATACCCATTGTGGCGATTGCCCCGCTGCTCGTCATCTGGCTCGGGGATGGGATTCTCTCGAAGGTCATCATCTGCGCGTTGATCGTTTTCTTCCCGGTGCTTGTCAATACGGTTGTCGGAGTCCGCGCGGTGTCGGCGGCGTTGTACGACCTGATGAATTCCCTCCGCGCCACCCGCTGGCAGATTCTGTGGAAATTGGAATTGCCCGCATCCCTGCCCGTCCTGCTCGGCGGACTACGTATCGGCGCGACATTATCGGTCATCGGCGCCATCGTCGGCGAGTTGGTGGACGCGGAGGAGGGGCTTGGCTTTCTCCTGCAACTCGGCGATTTCCAGTATGACACGTCCATGGTGTTTGTGGCGGTCTTCATGCTGGTCTTTCTTGCGCTGGGTTTGTACGGCGCGGTGACGCTGCTTGAAAGAAGATTTTTGAAGTGGCAAAAATAACATCCCGTCATTGCTTCGTCGGGCTAACGCCCTCCTCGCAATGACGGTATAAATCTAAAGGAGACATTGTAATGAAGAAAGTAGTTTTACTCATGCTTGGGCTGGCAGTCAGCCTGATGGGGTGTATCAGCATAAGTGCCACGAATGAGGCGGGGGAAATTCGTCGCATCAAATTGCCGATGGGGTACATTCCCAACATCCAGTACGCGCCATTCTATGTCGCGGTGGAGAAGGGATATTTTGCCGAGGAGAATATCGAGATCGAGTTCGATTATTCGTTCGAGACCGATGGCGTGGCGTTGACCGGCGCGGGGGAAATTCCGTTTGCGGTGGCTTCGGGCGAGCAGGTGTTACTGGCGCGTTCGCAGGGACTGCCGGTGGTGTATGCGTTCGCGTGGTATCAGCAGTTTCCGATCTCGTTCATCATCGCGCCGGAGTTGGGCGTTGAGTCGCCGGAGGATTTGCGCGGAAAAAAGATCGCCCTGCCGGGTCTGTTCGGCGCGAATTACATCGGAGCCGAGGCGCTGTTGTTTTCGGCGGGCGTTGACCCGGCGGAAGTGGAGTTCGACCCGATCGGGTTCAACCAGGTCGAGGCGTATGCTTCGGGTCGCAGCGATATTGTGGTTGGCTATGCCGCCAACGAACCGATTGTGCTGCGTTCGCAAAATTTCAAACTGGACGAGATGCGGGTTGCCGATCATGTCAACCTGATCGCCAACGGCATTGTCACCAGCGAGATGACGATTGCGAATGAGCCGGAGTTGATCCGCGGCATGGCGCGCGCGCTGGCAAAGGGCATTGCGGATACGATCGCGAACCCGGATGAAGCGTACGAGATCAGCCTGAAATTCGTGGAGGAACTCGAAGTCCAGGACAAGGCTGTGCAGATGCAGGTCTTGAATACTTCGATTGAATTCTGGCAGGCGGAACGCATCGGCTTTTCGGACCCGCAGGCGTGGGAGAACATGAACGACCTGCTGGTGAAGATGGGGCAGATCCCCGAGCCGGTGGATTTGAGCAAGGCGTTCACGAACGAGTTCATTCCTTAATGTCATTGCGAGGAGCGCTCTTGTTCGCTTGCCCTGATGCTTTTCAGGATCGCGACGAAGCAATCTTATGTTTCGAGGAGATTGCTTCGGGCGATCCTTCGACTGCGCTCGACGAACGCTCGCTTCGCTCAGGACGCGCTCCTCGCAATGACGGAATAATCATGAATCCCAAACCCTGACCCGGACAAGCCGGAAAAGATTTAACCACGGAGGGCACAGAGAAAACCTCTTGTTACTCTCCGTGAACTTATATGAAAATAGGGTACGGGCTCCAACGTCTCCCGACGTTGGAGCGAGAGTCGAACGTCAGGAGACGTTCGACTCCGTCCAGTCCTTTTTTCATATCAAGTCCAATATCGGCAGTTTTATTTTTCCTCATCCACCTCAACATGCCCCGGCTTTTCCTTGCCCAACTCCAGCGACCGTTGATACGCCGCCCAAACTGCGCGGGAAATTGCCGTGCGGAAACCTGCCTTCTCCAGATAATACAATGCCTCAGCAGATGTCCCGCCCGGCGAGGTGACCTGGTTGCGCA
>JACPVD010000108.1 GCA_016191895.1 Chloroflexota bacterium
CACCAATGCGTGGCGGAAGATGTACTCCAGTTCGGGTTCCAGTTGCGCCTGACGGATGAGTCCGCTATTTTCGAGCGCATTCAAGGAAAGGGCGAGGGTCATGGCGTAGATTTTATCAGGCAAACCGATTTCATAGCGTGACAAAAAGGAGCGTGTGCAAGCAAAACATGTCAGAAACGGAGTCCAAAGCGTTGTCCTGAGTTTACCGAAAGGTCTCCAGACTTTGGAGCCAAAATCGGGAGATTTTGGAGTCCGTGATGACAACCTTTGCGTGCATACAAAGGAGCGCGTTTGACAGGCGTTTTTCCTTTGTGTTGAAAATAGGTATTCCCATTAAAAGCGGTAGAACCTGAATTTTTAATTCACCTTACGCGGTTTCGCTCGAAAGCGAGTATTCCCCCTCACCCTAGCCCTCTCCCACGGGGAGAGGGGACTCTCTTCTCTCATGGGCGCGAAGCGGGGTTGGGGAAAGTGCCCGTTAGGGTATGGGGGTGCGTAAGGCGGGTTTTTAAAACTTGAAGTGAATAAATATCCGCCCGAAGTTCTTATCGTCCTTCTCGACGCGGTGATACAACTTTTTGATATGGCTTTGATTTAAGAAGCGCAGCACTTTCTTCTTCAACTGTCCGCTGCCTTTGCCGGGGATGATTTCCACCAGCGTGATTTTTTTCTCGATAGCCTCTTCCACAATGCGGTTGAGTTCGCGGTCGATCTCATAACCTTTGTTGTATATTTCGTGCAGGTCGAGTTTGAGTTTAGCCATTTATTTCTTCTTCGGCAAAAAATCGAACGGCGGGCGCTGATTTAATTTCAGCAAACTTGCGCTCGACTCGCCCGCGAAAATCGCGGTCAATGATCCCGTATCGCAACCCAGGCGTTGAAAGTTATCTAACGGCAGGCCGAGAAAGTGCGAGACCGCCAGCTTGATCGGGTCGGCATGGAACACCACAGCCACCACATCCCGCGGCTTGTCATGCTTCATGATGATTCGCTCCAGCACATTCACCACGCGCACCTGGCATTCGGGAAACGACTCGCCTTCGGGAAAGCGAAAGCGGGATGGCGTATTTTGCACAACCTTCCAGACTTTCATCAATCGCAAAACCTTCCACGATCTCCCCTGCCATTTGCCGATGTTTGTGTCCATCAGGTCAGGCTCTTCGATGATCTTCAACGCATGTGATTCGGATATCGGCTTCGCGGTCTCCATCGCCCTTTCGAGCGGACTCGCATACACAGCCTTGATTGGAACCCCGGTCAACGCGTCAGACAACGCCCGGGCCTGATTCTTCCCCTTTTCATTTAAGTGAACGCCGGGAATTCGTCCTGCCATTTTTCCGGTCTTGACATAATCGTTTTCGCCGTGACGGATGAGGAGAAGTATGGTCATGGAAGTTCCAATTAAAGGTTCGGAATCGAAGCGCGCATCACATCGAGATAAGGCGTCGACTCATTGTAATAGCCGCAAAACGATTCCCAGACGGGTTCGTTCGGCATGGCTTCGGGGTGACGTTTGCAAATCTCACGATATGCATCCAGCAATCCCAGCCCTTCGCTTTCTTTAAGCGCGGCTATGCAAAACATCGTCGAACGGTTGATTCCCGCGCCGCAGGCCACGAGAACACGATGCCCCAGTTCCCTTTCGCGCAGAATGAAATCCACGCCCTGCCGGATCACACCATGATCGACAGGCCCCATATCCTCCACCGTCAGGTGCAACGAGTTGATCCCGTCCTGCTCCACCGCCTCGGCCAGTTGAAGCATGGCCTGTATCGACTTGAAATCAAGATACCTTCGATCCAGCGTATCGTAGTAATTGCCGATGAAGAGCCAGGGTCGGATTTCGTTCATGCTATTTGATTCTCCGCTTCATTTCAACAATCTGTTCTTCACTGAGATTTGGAACATGTTCCGTGTGTTCGATGTTCAATGCCTTGCGCTGGGCTTCGCGCCACATCTCCAGCCTTGCAGCGACCTGAGACTCATATCCATCTTGTGACGGCGAATAAAAATATGTGCCGAGCAAACGCTTTGGTAAATATTGTTGCGGCGTGAAGTGTCCTTCCATATCATGTGGATACACATAATCTTTGCCGTGACCCATCGCAGCGGCATCGCGATTTCCATCCATAAGATGCCGCGGCACGGAGACCTGCCCCTCTTCTTCGATCTTCTTCATCGCTTTGAAATACGCCCCCGCGCTATTAGACTTGGGAGCCGTGGCAAGATAAAGTGTTGCTTCGACAATGGGATAAATCCCTTCGGGCAGGCCGATAAATTCAAAAGCCTGCATCGCTGAGGACGCAACAACAAGTCCCATTGGGTCGGCGAGACCGATGTCTTCACCTGCCAAAATAATCAGGCGGCGGATGATGAACTTCGGGTCTTCACCTGCGTAGATCATCTTTGCCAGCCAATATAGGGCGGCGTCGGGGTCGCTTCCGCGCACGGACTTAATGAAGGCGGAGATCGTGTCGTAGTGCGCGTCGCCGTCTTTGTCATAAAGCACCGCACGGCGCTGAATAGACTCTTGCGCGACATCGAGCGTGATGTGGATCGCGCCGTCAACGTCTGGGGATGTTGACTCCACGGCAAGTTCGATCGCATTGAGCGCGTTGCGAGCGTCGCCGGAGGCAACTTCAATTAAATGGGATCGGGCATCGAGGTCCAGTGTGATGCGTTTATTTCCGTAGCCGCGTTCCTTATCGGTTAGTGCGCGGTCAATTAATATCCCTGTTTCGATTTGATTCAAATTCCGTAATTGAAAAACACGCGAGCGCGAGATCAGGGCTTTGATCACTTCAAAGTATGGATTCTCCGTCGTCGCGCCGATCAGAGTAAAGGTCCCGTTTTCAACGTGCGGCAGGAGCGCATCCTGCTGGGCTTTGTTCCAGCGATGGACTTCGTCCACAAATAGAATTGTTCTTTCATTGTGCAGTCGCCTGCGTTCGAGGGCCTCATCGATGACCACGCGCAGATCGGCTTTGCCTGCCAGAATTGCTGAAATGGTGACGAAATGACTCTTGGTGGTATTCGCAATGACCTGCGCAAGCGTGGTCTTGCCGGTGCCGGGCGGCCCCCACAAAATAATGGACGAGAACATTCGATCCGATTCGATGGCGCGGCGCAGAAGTTTCCCCTCGCCGACGATATGCTCCTGCCCGATGTATTCCTCCAGCGTGCGCGGGCGCATCCGCGCGGCAAGCGGCGCTTCGGTCTTCATCCGTTCGCGCATGGCATGGTCAAAAAGGTCGATCATAAGGTGATTATAATGTAGTCAATCTGGCCTGCAAGGAAACTCAATGAAAAAATCACCCACCGAAATTTCAGAAGCCGTTGAATCCGCCCGCGAAGAATTAATTCTCTTCCTACAAACGATAGTGCGGGCCTCGAGCCTGCCGAATCACGAACACGAAGTACAAAACATCGTCGCGCAAAAGTTGAGGTCGATGGGCATGGAGGTGGAGATCGTCCCTTCGAAATTCGATGACTTGAAAGCTCACCCCGCTTTTGGCGATGACGGCTTCTCGCCAACGGATCGTATCAATGTGGTCGGACGCTGGCCCGGAACTCAAACTGGCGACGGAAAATCGATCATCCTTAACGGACACGTGGATGTGGTTCCAGTGGGCGATCTCTCCCTTTGGGCTGATTCGCCCTGGAGCGGCGCGATCCGTGATGGGAAGATGTTCGGGCGCGGCTCATGTGATATGAAGGCGGGACTATGCGCGGGCATCTTTGCGGTGGATGTTTTACAAAGGCTCGGTTACAAACCTTCAGGTGATATTTTGATCGAAAGCGTCATCGGCGAAGAATCGGGCGGCATTGGCACATTGACCACCATCGTTAAAGGCTATACCGCCGATGCCGTGATTTTGCTCGAACCCACGAGGCTGGAGATTTCTCCCGTCCAATCCGGCGCGTTGACGTTTCGATTAACTGTGCCGGGGCGATCCATCCATGCGGCGATGAAAGCCTACGGCGTGAGCGCCATCGAAAAGTTTGCGCTGCTGTTGGGTGCCATCAACAAACTCGACGTGGAGCGCCATGCAAATTTCAAGCATCCTTTGTTTGAAGACCCAAACAACATTGCGCCGATCAATATTGGTACGGTGCGCGGCGGCGAATGGCATTCCACGGTCCCGGAGGAAGTGATAGCCGAAGGACGCATGGGGGTGTTTCCTGGGGAGTCAAATGAAGCGGCGCGGAAAATGTTCAAGGCGGCGATTCAAGCTGCGGCGGAGTCTGATGCGTGGTTGAGTCAAAACCCACCGCGAGTCGAATGGTTTGAAGGTCAATTCGAGTCGGGCGAGACTCCGCTGGATCATCCACTGGTTCAAGGACTTACAGCGGCGCATCATCTTGTCGTTGGTTCGTCGCCAATATTGCGCGGCGTGACCTATGGTTCGGACATGCGCCTGTTCACCAATCATGCAAGAATCGCAGCCACACATTACGGCCCCGGCGACGTGGGCATGGCGCACGCGGTCAATGAATTTGTACCGCTCGATGAAGTGATAACAGCAACGAAAGTTGTGGCAAATATGGTTGCACAATGGTGCGGAGGAGAATTCAAATGAAAACGTTTGGCTGTCAATCCATGTACGCGCCGATACGGCGGATGGTGTTGAAGCATCCGCGCGAGGCGTTTATTTCGCAGGCAAATCTCGATGCGCAATGGGAGAAACTGGTTTATTTTGGATCTCCTGATTTTGAAAATTCGTTGGCAGAGTATGAACGCTTCGTGAAGGTATTGGAGCAATTCGATTTTGAAATCCACTACGCGCTGATGGACGAAACGACAAGCCTCGATTCGATCTATGCTCATGATCCGCTGGTTGTTTCGAATCGCGGCGCGATTTTATGCAGTATGGGTAAAGATGCGCGTAAACCTGAGGCCGATGCCGCCGCGAAATATTTAAAGGAAATAGGCGTGCCTGTCATCGGGCGAATCGGCGGGGACGGAAAATTGGAAGGCGGCGATGTGCTTTGGGTGGATGAGCGGACGCTGGCGGTGGGGCAGGGCTTTCGCACAAACGCCGAAGGTCTGCGCCAGTTGCGCGAATTGCTTGGCGATTCTGTCGATGAAATTTTCCCCGTACAACTCCCCTACTGGACGGGTCCGCAGGATTGTTTGCATTTGCTTTCCTTCATCAGCATTGTGGATAAAGACCTGGCCGTCGTCCATTCGCGCTTAATGCCCGTGCCGTTCCGTGAATGGTTATTGGAGCGCGGTTTTCAATTTGTGGAAGTACCCAACGAGGAATACGATAGCCTTGGCTGCAATGTGCTGGCGGTGGGTCCGCGTCAGTGTGTGATGTTGAACGGCAACCCCATCACGCAAAAACGACTCGAAGAAGCGGGGGCACAGGTGTGGACTTTCGATGGAAAAGATATTTCCTACAAAGGCACAGGCGGCCCGACATGTTTGACACGCCCGATTCTCCGTGAGATGTAAAAAGGCTGGAGGTTTTCATAAAGCCTCCAGCATTTTGTTTCTTCGCAATAAATTGTGGTGTGTGATGTTTTGAGCGCGCTTCGCGCGCTCAAAACATCACACTTTCCCTGCTTCCAAATCTGCGAATATTTACGGCAGGTTGAAGGTTTTCACGAGGAAGACCGCCATTTGTGCGCGTGTGACGTTATCGTTCGGGCAGTAGAGATTGGTTCCGCATCCGCTGGTAATGCCATCTGCTGCGAGCTTTTCGATCCAATCTGCAGCGAAGGAGCCGACAGGCACATCGGTGAATATGCCGGTGGCGGTCGGTGGGACGTATGCCGCGCCATACTTGCCCCTGAGCAGGAAGATCGCCATTTGCGCGCGGGTAACGTTGGAGTTTGGACAGTAGAGGTTGGTTCCGCAGCCGCCGGTGATTCCTTCGGCGAAGAATTGTTCGATCCATGCCGCGGCAAATGCAGTGGCGGGTACGTCAGTGAAGATGGAGCCTGTGGCTGCCGGAGGCGTATAGACGCTGCCATGCATGCCGCGCAGGATGAAAATCGCCATTTGCGCGCGGGTGACCGTGGCATCGGGACAATAGGCCAACGGGCTGGTGGTACAGCCAGCGGTGATGCCGGCGTTGTACAACCGTTCGATGAATGTATAGGCCCAGTATGTGATGGGTACATCTGTAAAGGTCGTGGGAGTTCCAAACACAGCATGGACCGTCTGGGCGGAGGACATTGTTACCGCGCAAGTGCCGGTTCCGGAACATCCGCCTCCGATCCACCCGTTGAAGGGGATGCCAGCGTCGGGAGTGGCGGTGAGTGTGACGATCGTGCCGGCATTAAAGGCCACCGAGCAGGTTGCGCCGCAGTCGATTCCGCCCACATCGCTTGTGATCACGCCTGTGCCGGTGCCCACCTTGCTGACCAGCAGGAGATAGGACGATGCGGATACATTGAACGTAGCTGTAACTGATTGAGCTGAGCTCATTGTCACATCACAGGTGCCTGTTCCCGTACAACCACCGCCAGTCCAACCTGCAAATGTCGAGCCTGTATCCGGGGTGGCTGTTAGAGTGACCACCGTGCCGGTATTGAAGGCGGACGAACAAGCCAGACCGCAATTGATACCAGTCGGGTTACTGGTTACAGTACCGGTGCCGGTACCGTTCTTGGTTAAATCCAATGTATAAGTTGTGACACCGGAAACATTGAAAGTTGCCACAACCGCCCGGGCGGCGCTCATGGTAACCTGACAGGTGCCGGTGCCGGAACATCCCTCGCCGGACCAACCAGCAAACGTGGAGCCTGCATCGGGGCTGGCTGTGAGCGTAACCAAAGTGCCGCTGTTGAAAAGGAAGGAACAAGTCGCTCCACAATTCACCCCCGCCGGCGAACTGGTAACGAGACCCGTGCCTGTACCCAATTTGACAACGCTTAGATTATAGGTGGGGGTGGCATTGCTGTTGAATGTGGCATATACCGCTTTCGCATCACTCATGGTGACCTGACAGGTGCCAGTGCCGGAACAACCCTCGCCGCTCCAGCCAGCAAACGTGGAGCCGGAGTCTGCGACAGCTGTCAATGTGACGATGGTATTGAGCGCAAACGGATACAAGCAGGTCGCGCCACAGCTGATTCCCGACGGCGAACTGGCCACCGTGCCTGAGCCCGCGCCGTTCTTGCTAACGAATAGATACGCGCCAGATATGAATACGCCTGTGACTGTCTTTGCAGCATCCATGGTGACCTGGCATGTGCCTGTACCCGAACACCCTCCACCGCTCCAGCCGTTGAAAATGGATCCTGGGTCGGGAGTGGCAGTTAATGTCACCACCGTGTCCTTGATGTAATCTTCATTGCATCCTGCGCCGGAACCGCAAGAGATTCCGTCAGGACTGCTGGAGATGGTGCCTGTCCCGGAACTGCCTGTTTTATTAACAGTCAGTTTATATAAAACTGCTTCGTAGGCACCGATGTCGCACACCGTCCCTTGCGGGCGTACGGTATTGCGTTGATCGACATTTCCAACCGTTGTGCAGGTGGCGGCATCGCCAGTATTGAGCGCCGGGGATATCTGGCCTATGGACATGGTCTGGGTGGGACCGCCGTTGCTGGCAAGAGAACCAAGAACTGGATCTGCCGTGGAGTACGGAGCGGAACATGCAAAGGTGGAAGTTGCATTATTTTCGATGATATTCTTGGTATTGGTGCCAAGTGTGCCGCCGGCATAGTAACAATCGAAACCGCTGGGCGAATTGGCAAGGATTACGTTCGCCATATTCAGCGTGCCCGCATTTTGATCCACCCCTCCGCCGACCACGGAAGCGGAATTCCCGGAAAATGTACTGTTGCGGATCGTGATGGTGCCGGCATTGAAAATGCCGCCGCCGCTTGAAGCGGAATTCCCGGAGAAGGTGCTGTTTGAAATGGTGACCGTGCCGCCGGCATTGTAGATTGCGCCGCCGTTGCCGCTCGATGCTCCATTACCCGAGAATGTGCTCCCATCCACGGTCAATGTGCCGGAATTGTAAATGCCGCCACCGCCGCTTGAATTTGCGCTTGTGCCATTGGCAGTATTGGAGGATATGGTGCTGTCGGTCACGGTTAATGTGCCGGAGTTATAGATGCCGCCGCCCTTGCCCGATGCCGAATTGGCATTATTTCCCGAGATGGTGCTGTTCAAAACAGTCAGGGTGCCCAAATTGCGGATGCCGCCGCCCGTACCCGCCCCCAGATTATTGACGATGTTTAACGTATTCAACGTTACCGTCGTCCCTCCGTTGATGAGAAACGCGCGGACATCGATGCCGTCGAGCGTGACCGGCGTGGCAAGTGTCGAACCGTCGATGGTCAGGTTGACGGAAATGGACAATTCCGATTCCAGCGTGATTGTCTGCCCGGAAAGACCCGCGCCAAAATTAATGGTGTCGCCTCCGGAAGCCGCGGCAATTGCTGCGCGGAGCGAACCTGCACCGCTGTCTGCGTTGCTGGTGACGGTGATGGTGGCGGCTCTTGCCGGCGTTGCCTGAACAAGCATCGACGTTACAACAAGCAAGATAGTTAAGATGCGCATTATGGATTTGCCGGTGGATAGGGTGGTGTTCGATTTCATAGTCTTCCTCCAAGGGAGATCAAGATATGTTCTGCCCCGGCGCAAACGCCGTAGTCCTTCAGGTAAATACAGGCGCCTGGGGAGTTTTAGCCTGTTCGATGATATATTTTACAACGAAAAAACTGGAAATGCGAACGAAATCCCGGCGGGACTTTAATATGCCATACAAATTTGTTAATACAGATTGCGACGAGCTTATAACAACCGTCGTCGGGAGTCCCGGGGTTCCACTTCGGGACCGTCTGCAAGTAGAACTTCGAGGCTCCGCGCGGCTTACCCCGCCCACATATCGAACATATACATGGCGCACATCATTCCCATGAGCAACATGCTGGCGATCGTCCATACGCGGTCTAAGATGGGGTTTTTCCCGAGGCGGCTGAGAAATAAAAATACAGGCGGCGCGGCAAGGACGTAGCGGTACATCCCCTGCGCGGGGCCGCTAGCAAACGAAAGAAACACAACTAAAAAACCAAAGATGGCAAGGTCGGGGTGGCGTTTGAACCCGGCAATACAGGCGGCAAAGCCGATGATGATGCCAAGCCACTCGACAAAATAATATGCGGCGGCCTGCGGATTGTTCCCGAATATGGATTTGAATCCATCCGACCAGGCGATGAAGGCATACCCCAGCGAGAGGAATCCGCGCCCGAAGAATTCCCCTTCCACGAGGCTGAACGCCAGCCCGTAGTAGGAAACCTTCCAGAGCAGGAACGCGATGATCGGAGCAGAGGCAACTGTCCCGTTAAGGACGACGCGCCAGGGAATCCCATGATGATACACCTGGCTCCATTCCAAATCCAGTTCGAGCCATTCCATTTCTTTTATCCATGAAATCAAAATTGGAATCGCGAGCACAACTCCAACGGCGCGGGTGAAGGTGGCCAGCACCGCGACGAGCGCCGCCCAGCCGCGATACCCGCGCCGTGACAGCAAGAGACTCGTAAATGCGAGACCAACGAACAGGCCTTCGGTATAAATCTCCGCGAGAAAAAAACCGCTGGGAAAGATGAGCAGGTAAAACGCCGCGCGGACGCCGCCGATGTTGTCGAGTTCTTCGCGGGCCAGTTCATACAGGGACAGCATTGCCGCGAGAGTTCCGAGCATCGATACGATCACGCCGGCAAGCGAAGCGGTGGCGATGGGATTCATCCCGAAGATCGAAAGTGGAATCGCAAACAGGCGAATCATCATCGGGTAAAACGGGAAGAAGGCGTAACTGAGCGAGATGCCCGGCGTTGTGATCGATTCGGCAGGAATGACGAACGGCCAATACCCGCTGCCTGTGGATTCGCCGCCGACGTTGCCGCGAATTCGCGCCGGGCCCGGGTCTTCGTACCCACCGACGGCGATGGCGAGATAATATTCCGAGTCCCATGCAACGTGACGGTTGAGAAACGGCTCGTTGAGATAGACCTTTCCATTCTGGCTGCCGGGTGTGGTTTCTGTGGCTGTCCATTCAAGGGCATGGTCCGGTGGTTGGATGGTATAACGCGACGGAAGCAATACATGATACGCCAGCATGACCAGCGCCCAGCCCAGCCAGATTCCGAGGATTGTTCGATGATGAAGATTGCGAAGCATACGCATTATTTTTCCATTCCGGTGACGACCATGTCGCGCATGAAGTAACGTTGTGAAATGATCAACACAATGACCGGAACGATCATCAGAATCAACGCCCCGGCCTGTAATTGATTTTGGATCGGCGCGAGGCTTTGAAAACTTTGCACGCCGAAGGAGATGGGGGAGAGGTCGCGGCTGACGCTGAGATATAGCGCGGCCTGCCTTGTTTCGTTCCACATGTAGAAGAAGTGCAGGAGTGAAACGGTGATCACGGTCGGCCATGATTGGGGCAGGATGACTTGAAAAAGAATCCGCAACGGCCCCGCGCCGTCGAGCATGGCTGCTTCATCCATGTCTTTGGGGATGCTCTTGAAGTTCTGCCGAAGAAGGAAAATATAAACCGCGTTCCCAAAAAAGAATGGCACAAGAATGGGAAGCCATGATCCATCCCAGTTCAGGACGCGCGCGAAGAAGAAATAGGTCGGGATAAGCGTGACCTTTTCGGGAATCAAAATGGTGGCGATCAACGCATAAAAGAACAGGTTTCCGCCGGGCAGGGGAAAACGCGAGAACCCGTACGCCACAACGATCGACGAAAGCAAAACTCCGATCTCGCTGATGATTGTCATCACGAAGGTGTTCCTCACCATCTGCGGAATGGGCAGGGCTTCGAAGAGATTCTTGAAATTATCGAGTGTGGGGTGAAATTCATACACGCCCTTCAGCTTTCTCCAGCTTCCATCCCATTGGATCAGTCCTTCATCGGGATGCTGTGGGTCGATAAACTGACTGGAGGTCTGCTTCGGAATCACCAGCGCGAGTTGACGGGTTTCGCCGCCCGGCATGGGCACGTTATAAACAAGGCGTTCCTTTCCCTGATATTCATAACGCACCTGACGTGACGGGTACGCCGGCGCGTTTCGATCGCCTAATTGCGGCCCTTCCATGAAAGCGGTCGCCACCATGTAAAGCAGTGGAAACAAATAAGCAAAGAGCATGAAGAAGATGAACAGGTTGAACAGCCCGGCGCCGATTGCCTCCCACAAACGCAGGGAAAGGTAATTATGCGGTTCGAGCCATTTGCGGCGTGAAGGTGAAGTCATACTCAAGCGTCCTTATCCGGGTAATAGACCCATCGTCGGGCGGATGAAAACAACGCCACGACCACGACCATGACAATGATGAAAAAGAACCATGCGAGGCTGGCGGCATATCCCAAATCCATTTTGTCGAAAAGAATATACGAGACATACCCATCGTATGGCGAAAAACTTCCGCTGAAGACGTTGCCGCGGTCGAGCAGGATCACGCCGCCGAAAACGGCGATCAGGTTGATGACGATGGCGAAAAAGATCGCCGGCGAAATGAGCGGCAGGGTGATGTAGAAGAATCGCACGAGCGGACCCGCGCCATCGACCCGCGCCGCCTCCTGAATCTCCGGCGGCAGGCCTTGCAAAGCCCCGAGCATGATCAACATCCCCGGGCCGATAGACCACAACGAACTGATCCCAAAAAGGAACGCCACCGCCGCGCCGGAATACAGATCGTTGAAGCCGGTCAGTCCCAGCGGATGAAGGATGATTTTGTTCAACCAGCCCGTAGAGGGGTCTACAAACCCGATCCACATGAAGAAAACCGCCACGCCGGGAACAATGCTTGGAAGAAAGAACAACGTCCGCATGGTATTGCCGAATTTCAAGCGCGGATTTCCCAGCATGGACGCAAGAAGAATGGACGCAACCAGTTGAAGCGGGATGGTGGAGATTCCAACCGCAACGGTCTCGAACAACACATATCCCACCGCTTCATCATGAAGCAGGCGGATGTAATTCTCGAACCCGGTAAATCGGGTTTGTTCCGGCGTGAGCAGTTGAAAGTTTGTAAATGAAATTCCCAGCGAGGCGAGGATGGGAAGAAGTTTAAAGAGCAACAGCCCGATAATCCAGGGGGAGATCAACAGCAGGCCAAATCTCTGGTCGTAACGAAGGCGGTATTTGTTTTTTGTCATTGAATATCTCATGTCACGCAAAACCGGGGTGTGGGGAGTTGTGAGCGCGCGAAGCGCGCTCACAACTCCCCACTTCTCCCTTCTTTTTGAAAAGATACGGAGTATCTCAAAACCCGTTCCTCTTGATGACCGTCCGGTACCACTTGGCGCTGTCTTTCAAGATGCGTTCCTGCGTTTCGTAGTTGACCCAGATGATCCCGAAGCGTTGGGAATACCCGAACGACCACTCGAAATTATCCATCAACGACCAGACGAAATATCCCGCCAACGGAATGCCCGCCTGCATGGCGCGATGCGCCGCGGCGAAGTGCGTCTTCAAATAATTCGCGCGGTACACATCCGGGATATTTCCATGTTCATCCGGCGGTGTGGAGTAGCTCGCACCGTTTTCAGTAATGTATACCTTGCGCGGCAGGTAATCGAAATACACGCGGCTCAAAATTCCAGTGAGGCCGTCGGGGAAGTTTTCCCAATCCATCTCCGTCCAGTGTTCGGGAGTCTTCGGCATGGGGAAGTCGATCTGCGGGTCATTGCCTGGGTCAGTGGAACGATGCAGGTTACGGCCGTAATAATTCAAGCCGATGAAATCCGTCGGCGCGGCAATGACCGCCATATCGTCGGCTTTCACAAAATCCAAACCGTTCGGGTGTCCGCCGAAACTTGAGAAATGTTCCGCCATGTCGGCGGGATACCCGCGCCCGTAGAGTGGATCGGCAAACCAGCGGAACCATTTACCGTCGTCGAGACGCGCAATATCCATATCCATTTTGCTGTTCGAGGCCGCCACCTTCCAGCCGATGTTGAGCGTGATACCGACCTCTGAATTTGGACTGTTGCGGCGAATCACCGGCACCGCCCAGCCATGAGAAAGCAAAAGGTGGTGCGCGGTCTTTAATGCAAGAGCATAGGTTGGGTCTTTGATTCCCGGCGCATGGACTCCTGTTTCATAACCCAGCCACGCAACCACCGCCGGCTCATTATGCGTGATCCAGTTCTTTACCCGGTCGCCAAGCGCGCGGGAGACGACATCCGCATATTCGACAAACGCTTCCGCGGTGGAGCGCGCCGTCCAGCCGCCTTCATCTTCGAGAACTTGCGGAAGATCCCAATGCTCCAGCGTGACGAACGGGGTGATATTTGCCGCAAGCAGGCCGTCCACAAGTTTGTTGTAGAAGTCGAGTCCTTTTTGGTTGACCTTCCCGCGCCCGGCGGGCAACACACGCGGCCATGAGATCGAAAAACGATACGCCTTCAACCCGAGTTTTTTCATCAGGCCGATGTCTTTTTTCCACAGGCGGTAATGATCATTCGCCGTATCGCCGGTATCACCGTTGAGAATCTTGCCCGGCGTATGCGCGAACCGATCCCATGTCGACTCGCCCTTACCGTGTTTATTCCACGCGCCTTCGATCTGATACGAAGCCGTTGCCGCCCCCCAGATGAAATCATTGGGAAAATTGATTTTGTTTTTCATGTCTGCTCCATTTCTACATGCGGAGTGCGGACTTCAGTCCGCATTTCACCGCGAATGGCGGACTAAAGTCCGCGCTCCCGATTAAACAAGATCGCGAAGAACCCTTTGCGCCGTTTCGAGCGTCGCAGGGAAATGCCCCGTCGTCACTTCCCATGTTTCTTCATGCGTCATCGAATTGCCCGGCTGTAATGTTTTCAACGCGCCAAGCGTTTCCAATTCGACGCACACATCTTTCACATACGCTTCGACATTGCAGCCCATGTCGGCGTATTTTTCAAAATGATCAACCGAAAATCTTTTTACAACCAATGCGTCGCCGAGGGCGCAGGCGATCCATCCATGCTTGTTGAAATTGCCGACCTTGAAAGCCTCCGCACCTGCCTGCCCATGTAATAAAACCACATCGTCATGCAATTCAAATCTCACATCATCGATATGCGCGTACGGCCAAAAGACAAGGTTGCGATTCGGGCTCAATCCGTTATCTCCCATAACCTGCTGGGTGAGGGGCAAAATCGCCATGCCGCCCAAGCGAAATTGCGTGATCGCCCAGGGCGCAAATTCGATCGAATCCTTCCCATGCCATGTGATGCGATGATTCAAACTCACGCGATTCCCATTCAAATGAAACGAGATTTCCTTCTCCAAACCCGAAGCGTCGATCGGGCTTTTTAATGTCGCAACATTTTTTTTCTCGGTCGCGATCAACCCATCTTCGGGGCAGGTATAAAACGGGTCTTCGGGAGCGGTCCACAGTCGATGCCCGCCGCGCAGATAAAACTCTCCATGTGGCGTAGGCCAGTGGACATCGGGCGTCTCTGCAAGTAAATTTCCATCTACCCCGCGCGCATACAAACCAACGATTCGCGGTCCCGTTGTGGTTAGGTACTCGAGACGTAAAAAATCATTTTCAAGAAATTCGATCGGAAGTTGATTCGCCACTGTTACCCCATCACCACTTCGACGTTTACCACACCCGAACCGGCCTCTGCGCGGATCACCCTGCCCGAAACCTGTTTGCCGTTTACTGTGACCTTCTCCACCCCTTTGCTGACGTGCTTCGGGTTGGTCACATGGATTCGATACGTCACGCCCTGATATTCGCGAGTGACGCTGAATTCATCCCAGTGTGAAGGAATCGCGGGGTTGATCTCCAAACCATCCAGTGTGGGGTGAATCCCAAGGATGTATTGTGTGATGGCAATATAATTCCATGCGGCGGTGCCGGTGAGCCATGAGTTCTTTGCTTCACCATGAGTCGCCGCATCCTTGCCCGCGATCATTTGAGCATAGACATAGGGTTCGCATTTGTGCAATTCACTGATCTCTTCCCGCGCCGATGGGTTGATGCGTTTGTAATAATCGAACGCCTTGTCGCCGCGCCCCATAATCGCTTCCGAGATCATGATCCACGGGTTGGTATGGCAGAAGATTCCCGCATTTTCCTTATATCCCGGTGGGTATGACGAAATCTCGCCCAAATGCAAATAGTATTGCGAGAATGCGGGTTGTTGCAACACAATACCATGCGGCGTGGCGAGATGCTTGTCAACGGAATCCAACGCCTTGACCGCGTTTCCGTTTTTTACGCCGAGGCCAGCCATCACACAAATCCCCTGCGGCTCGATGAAGATTCGCCCCTCCATATTGTCCTTCGACCCCAATACATGCCCAAAATCATCATACGCGCGGCGGAACCAGTTGCCGTCCCAGCCGGCTTTCCAGACGATTTCTTCCATTTTCGCAGATGCTTTGGTCACTTTGTCCAACTCATCTTTATCGTTACGGTGATTGGCAATACCAGCCATCTCACTGCACGCCAACACGAACAACCCGGCAATGAACACACTCTCCGCCACCTTGCCTTCCTTGTTCGTTGTCGTCTGAAAAGATTGGCCCGCCGTATCCGAGAAGCAGTTCAAATTCAGGCAGTCGTTCCAATCGGCGCGGCCAATGAGCGGGAGTTGATTAGGTCCCAAACGATCCAGCGTATATTGAATCGACTTTTGCAAATGCTCATACAGCGGGGTCTCTGTGCCGGGTTCATTCTCGTATTGCACCTGCTCATCGAGAATCGACCAGTCGCCGCTTTCTTTAATATAGGCCGCCACGCCCAAGACCAGCCACAACGGATCATCATTGAAGCCCGATCCCACATCGTTGTTGCCGCGCTTCGTGAGAGGTTGATATTGATGGAACGCGCCGCCGTTCTTTAACTGCGTGGCGGATATATCCAAAATACGTTCGCGCGCGCGTTCGGGAATCATGTGTACAAAACCCAGCAAGTCTTGATTCGAATCACGGAAGCCCATGCCCCGCCCGATGCCGCTTTCAAAGTACGAAGCCGAGCGGCTCATGTTGAATGTCACCATACATTGATACGCATTCCAAACATTCACCATGCGGTTGGTGTCTTCATCAGGTGAGGTCACTTGCATCTTGCCGAGCAACATCGTCCAGTGGTCGCGCAACTCTGTGAAGGCTTTGTCGGCATTTACAGGCTGAAGATATTTTTCGAGCGCCTGTTTCGCGCGTTTCTTATTGATCACCTGCGAGCCGGGCGGATCAAACTTGTCATCTTTCGGATTCTCCACATAACCCAGAATGAAGATGATTTGTTTGGACCCGCCCGCCTTCAATTGGACGTTGACATGATGCGAGCCGATTGGCTGCCAGCCATGCGCTTCAGTATTTGACGATTGGCCTGATTCAACGACAAGGGGTTCGTTCCACCCGCGATAGTTTCCGAGAAAATCTTCGCGGACAGTATCGAAGCCCGCGAGTTTTTCAGAACAGGCGAAATAGGCGAAGTGGTCACGGCGTTCGCGATATTCTGTTTTGTGATAAATCACTTCGTCCACAATTTCCATTTGACCGATGGAGTAGTTGCGCTGGAAGTTGGTTGCGTCGTCGTTGGCGTCCCATAGACAAAACTCGATGGCAGAGAACAGGCTCAGGTCGGAGTCGGATTCGCTTTCGTTGGTCAGAGTCAATTGCCAGATTTCGAGCGACTCTCCAAGGGGGACAAAATAGCGGGCCGAGGATTTAATCCCATTGAGTTTGGAGGTGATGATGGTGTATCCCTGCCCATGACGACATTCGTACTCATCGAGTTTAACCCGCGTGGGCATCCATGAAGGCGACCAATATTTGCCGCTGTTGTTATCGCGCAGGTAAAGATAACGCCCGCCCATATCGAGCGGCGAGTTGTTGTAGCGATAGCGCGTGAGGCGGCGCAGGCGGGCGTCTTTGTAAAACGAATATCCGCCCGCTGTGTTGGAAATCAGGCCGAAGTATGCCTCACTGCCGAGATAGTTGATCCATGGCATGGGCGTATCGGGCTGGGTGATGAGGTATTCGCGTGCATTGTCGTCGAAGTGTCCGAATTTCATGACGATTCCATTTCTATATCTTTTCGATGAGACTCATGAACTGGTCGATCTGATAGGACTTTACGTTGTTGTGATCTCCCCATGAGCCGGCTGGAAAACGGAGGATCGTGACGCCCGATTCGTAGGCAGGCTGGAGTCCATCCACCGAGTGAGCAATCCAGGGACCGTGATTGGATCCATATATCAGCGGACTAATTTCGCCGAGCGATGTCGACGGGTCGATATATAACGCATTTGGATACGGGGTGGGAATCATCGTCGGGGTTGGGAGCGGCGCGGGGTTTTGTCCGCAGGCGGCAGGCAGGATGGAGATAAAAACAAGCAGGATGAAAAAGCGGCGCATGGGGCGATCCCTTCTTTGGGAAATTTGCGCCGTATCGTACCACTGTTTACCGCGGTGCATGTCTCTGGCTTTGCGCGAGGGTGAAAAGGAGTCCCGAAGTTCTACTTCGGGATGTTCCTCCGCAAGCCGAACTTGTGGACTCCCTGCCGATAGAAACAGAATCAGGCCGCAGGGTGGCGCGAAGCGGGGTCAAATCCTGTTTGCAAAACTGCCGGCAACGATAGTACCGGATTGCGATTCCATTGCCTCGAAATTGGAATACACTGTAGGCATGAAAACAAAACCTGCGCTTCCCTCCATCCTTGTCCGATTGTTGGCTGTTGCGGTATTTCTGACTTCGATCAGCGCCAGCCGCATGGTTGACGATTTCCCCGACGCAATACGCGCCGCGCCGATTATCGGGACATGTCAGATGTTCCCGCAAAATAATTTCTGGAATACGCCGGTGACGGGTTTGCCCGTGCATGCGATGTCGACCCAGTGGATCAATTCCATCGGCGCGTCGACCGGCTTTCACATGGATTTTGGATCGGGGGAGTGGGACGGCGGGCCGATCGGCATTCCGTTCAATATTGTCGCGGGAAACACCATTACGAAATCCACAGTGGATTTTTATTACCCGGACGAGTCTGACCCCGGGCCATACCCCATTCCGGCAAACCCACTGCGCGAATGGGGTTCGGATCATCACATCCTGATCGTCGATACGTATGACTGCACGTTATATGAATTGTACGATGCCTCGCATGACACCAGCGGGTGGCACGCCGGTTCCGGCGCGATCTGGGATTTGGACTCGAACGCCCTCCGCCCCGACGGCTGGACTTCGGCCGATGCGGCGGGACTCCCCATTTTGCCGGGGCTTGCGCGATACGAGGAAGTGGCGGCGGGCGTCATCAACCATGCCCTGCGCTTCACAACTAATTGCACTGCCGATTATTACATCTGGCCGGCGCGGCATGTAGCGCAATCAGGAAGTTGCGCGAACCCTCCGCCTTTTGGCGCGCGCTTTCGATTGAAGGCAGGGTACGACATCTCCGGGTTTTCCCCACAGGCGCAAGTGATCTTGCAGGCGATGAAAACCTATGGAATCGTCCTTGCCGATAACGGCTCTCCCTGGTATGTGACCGGAGCGCCAAGCGAAGGCTGGGACAATGACGTGCTTCATGAAATGGACGTCGTCACCGGCTCCGACTTTGAAGCGGTGGATACATCGGGCATGTCCTCGCCGACGACTTTTACCGATGTCCCTGAATCGTATTGGGCGCATGATTTTATCGAACGCTTATACAATGCCGGCATCACCGGCGGATGCAGCGCCTCTCCCTTGATGTATTGCCCTGAGGCAACTGTCACCCGCGCACAGATGGCGATTTTCATTTTGCGCGGTATGCATGGAAGCACATACACGCCTCCCCCTGCAACCGGGACCGTATTTGCAGATGTGCCTGCCGGCGCCTTTGCCGCCGCATGGATCGAGCAACTGGCGGCGGAGGGAATCACTGGGGGCTGTGGCGGCGGGAACTACTGCCCCAATGCAAATGTCACACGGGCGCAAATGGCGATCTTCCTTTTACGAGGGGAACATGGAAGCGGGTATGTTCCACCGGCGGCCACCGGCGGAGTCTTTGGCGATGTACCGGCCGGTTCCTTCGCGGCAGATTGGATCGAGCAATTGGCAAGGGAAGGCGTCACGAGCGGTTGCGGCGGCGGAAACTACTGTCCTAATGCGAATGTAACCCGTGCCGAAATGGCCGTCTTCCTTGTGAGGGCGTTCAGTTTGCCGTGATCGATTCATGATTTGAACGGAAAAATTTCACCGCAAGGACACCAAGCGTACCAAGATTTACAAGGCTTCTTACCACAACAGGTCACGAAGGTTTTAAACGATTTTCCTTCGTGTTCCTTTGTGCCCTTTGTGGTTGAGGATTTTTAGGTTTCGGCTTATCCGAGTTAGGAAAATAAAAATGGAAACACAACCTTCCGCTGAAAAGAACAAGGGAAATAAAATGATTCTCATCGTTGGCGCGATCATGCTGGCTTGTCTCTGCCTCGCCGTGTCCGTCATCGCGGTGTTGACCATCATTGGCCCATCTGTCAGGGATGTGAGCAGGGAAATTCCCGAAGGCCTTGGATACACCGGTATTGCCGATGAACAACTGCGAAACGATGTGATGGACGCAATCACTGCATTTCAAGCCGGGCAAAATAACTGCCAAAACGTTTCCCTGTTGAGCGGCGAAATACGGACAGCCCCCGATCAAACCTCCGACGGCTCGTGGGTGGAGAACTGGCAGGTGGATGCCTGCGGCGTATCCTACTTTTATGACGTTATCTTTACCCCGTCGCCGCTCGGAGGCACGAATTTTTCGGTGACCGAGGCGAAGCCATAAGCGGACAAAACACGGAGCGCGGAATTAATTCCGCGCTACCAATTTAATTTCACATACCTTCCGCGGAGGTGCGTCGCACCAGCCTGAAATAAACAAGCCTTACGAGTAGATTCAGCCGGTTTATTGGACACTCCGACCCGTTTGGTGCGACGCATATCATCCCCGTATGGGGACTGCGTAACATCCGTTAATTTCATTTTACAAACAGTTTACACCAGCGTAACCCAAAAATACGTGGCGCTCGGCTATAATCTGGGAAAACGAGAAGCGGAGTCTACTATGTCTTTCAACATTGGCGAGAATGTCGGCGCGTATCGCATCCTGGAACAACTCGGGCAGGGCGGCATGGCGACCGTTTTCAAGGCGTATCATGCGTCGCTCGACCGCTATGTTGCGTTGAAGGTTTTGCATCCCGCGTTCCACCAGGATCAATCCTTCACCACCCGTTTTCAGCGCGAAGCGCGGGTGATCGCGAAACTGGAACATCCCAACATCGTCCCGATCTATGATTATGCGGAACACGAGGCGCGGCCATATCTCGTGATGAAATTCATCGAAGGGGATACGTTGAAGGCGCGCCTGAATAAGGGTCCGTTGAATTCAGCCGAAATCGAAACCGTGATCGACTCCATCGGCTCGGCGCTGGCGTATGCCCACAAACAGGGAATTTTACAC
>JACPVD010000109.1 GCA_016191895.1 Chloroflexota bacterium
CAAATCGCCGGCCTCGCGCGAAGCATCATCGTGGCGGGGCGCTTCGGCGCGTCACCCGAACTGGACGCCTTCACCGCCGCAAATCGCGTCAGCGAAACGCTTTTTCTTTTGGTCGCCGGCGGCGCGTTGGGTTCCGCATTTATTCCGACGTTTACCGGGTTACTCGCCAAAAACGAAAAAGACTCCGCCTGGCAACTCGCCTCCGCGATCGCAAACGCGGTCACGCTCACCCTCAGCCTGCTTGCCCTGCTGGTGGCCGTGTTCGCCCCGCAAGTGGTCCGCTACGCGCTGGCTCCGGGCTTTTCTGAAAAACCAGAACTCTTCGCGCTGACAGTTTCCCTGCTCCGCATTCAATTGGTCTCCGCCGTATTGTTTGGCCTGGGTGGATTAATCGTCGGGATTCTCAACGCGCATAAAATTTTCCTCGTACCCGCATTGACTCCCGCCATGTACCAGTTGGGAATCATTTTCGGTGCGTTGTTTCTTTCGCCTTCGATGGGGGTTTATGGCCTTGCATGGGGCGTGGTGATTGGTTCGGCCTTTTATCTTTTGGTGCAATTCCCATCCATTGCCAAACTCGTAAAAGAACAATCGGCGCAATTCTTTTACCTCTCGCTGGGCCTTCGCGATTCAAACGTCCGCCAGGTCTTTTTATTGATGGGTCCGCGCCTGGTCGGCGTGGCGGTGGTGCAACTTAATTTCTGGGTGAACATCCGCCTCGCTTCGAATATGATCGAAGGAAGCGTGGCAAGTCTGGCCTATAGTTTCTCATTAATGATCATGGCGCAGGCGGCCATCGCGCAATCGGTGGCAATTGCGGCGATGCCCACATTTTCGGCACAACACGCGCTGGGCCAGCAGGATGAAATGCGTTCGTCGCTGGCCTCTTCGTTACGCGGCATGTTGCTCATGGCAATTCCCGCAAGCGTTGGGTTGATCCTTTTACGCGAGCCGCTGGTTGCATTTTTATTCCAGCGCGGAAAATTCGACGAACAGGATGTTCAACTCACGGCTTGGGCATTGCTCTGGTATGCCGCCGGCATGGTGGGACATTCCATCATGGAAATCCTCACCCGCGCCTTTTACGCCCAACACGACACAAAAACGCCGGTCATCATCGGCGCGATCGCCATGGGGTTAAACGTGGTATTCAGCATTCTTTTTTCGCGGATGTTCGCCTCCATTGGCTGGATGCCTCACGGCGGACTCGCGCTTGCAAATTCGCTGGCGACCGCCCTCGAAGCGGTTGTCCTCTTCATTGTCATGCGCAAACGATTGAACGGAATCGGGGGAGAACATATTTTGCGCGGCGCGATCCCCTCTCTTGCGGCTTCGGCGGCAATGTCCTTGTTTATTTGGGGCTGGCTTGCAGTTGGAAAAGACCTGCGCTCGTGGATTCTCGTCCCTGCCGGCATCGCCATCGGCGGAGGGATTTATCTTCTATTCTTATGGGTTTTGCGCGTGCCGGAGTTGCAGTATGTTGCAAACGGGGTTATGAGAAGGTTGAAATCAAGATAAATATCTCTACGGCCAGATCAACCACTGGACAACCCCCACCAAAAGCCCCAGGATAATTCCGCCAATGACTTCGAGCGGGGTATGGCCGATCACTTCCTTCAACTCGTTCTCGCTCCACATGTGCCCCTGCAACAACTCGTCAAACAACACATTGATGCGTTCGGCGTGTTTTCCCGCCTGCCTGCGCACGCCGGAAGCGTCGTGCGCTACGATCATGGTGACGGCGACCGCAATGCCAAACAGTGGGTTGTCGAAACCGTGATACAAACCCACAGCCAATGTCCCCGCCACAAGCAACGCAGTATGCGACGAAGGCATGCCGCCCGCCGCAAAGAACATCGCCCACATCCAGCGGCGCGAACGAAGGTATTCAGTGGGAATCTTCAGCGCCTGCGCCACCAGCCAGCCTGCCATCACGGCGATCAACACTTTATTTTCAAGCAACAATCCAAGGCTCATTCGGAGTCTTCCTCGAAGGGGACGAGCGACTCCCCGGATAATTTCTGCACCTTGAGCTGCGCCGCTTCGAGCAACGCGCCGCACTGCCTGACCAAAGCCTGTCCCCGCTCAAACAACCTGATCGACTCTTCAAGCGGATTCTGCGAAGCGTCCCCTTCCAACGCTTCGACAATGCCTTCCAGTTCGGCCATTGCCTCTTCGTAGGATAACTCTTCGATCGGTTTTGCCGCAGATTTTGATTTTGCCATAAGAACTCCAACGATTTACGATTGATGATCGAGTAGCCGCGCTTTTGTTTTTCGCGGCGTATCGAGACCCGATTTACGATTTACTTCAAACTCCCCATCACTTACACGCACCTTCATTACATCTTGCGCATGCGATACTTTGGATATTACTGCGCCATTGTCTTTCCGAGTGACAATGGCGTATCCGCGAGATAAAACGCCTTCCGGATTCAACGACTGCAACCGTTTCGACAAACCGTCCACGCTGGAGGCTTGCAATTGCAGACGATGACTTAGCGCAGAGAATGCGCGGCGGGAGAATTCGTCGAGGCGCTGGGTTTCGGTTTGGAGTTGTCGTTGCGGGGAGACATATTTCAGGCGGGAGGCCAGGGAGGAGATCAAGGCCTTTTGTTCGGCGAGCAGGTTAAAGGTCAGTGCCGTGATGCGCGATGCATGCTGGGCGAGTCCCGCCTGAAGGTCGTCCAATGTCGTTTGAGTCGCCAATTCAGCCGCGGCGGTGGGAGTCGGCGCGCGGAGATCGGCGGCGAAGTCGCTGAGAGTGAAATCCGTTTCGTGACCTACGCCGCAAATCACAGGCGTGTTTGATTCCGCCACAGCGCGGACAACGCGTTCGTCATTGAACGCCCACAAATCTTCGATGGAGCCGCCGCCACGCGCAAGTAAAATGACATCGGGGCTTTGTTTGTTGATGGAATTAATTGCAGATACCAAAGCAGGTGGGGCATCCACACCCTGTACGGACGAAGGCGCAAGAATGACCCGCGCAAGCGGCAGGCGGCGTCGAAGCGTGTTGAGCATGTCGCGCAATGCCGCGCCGGTGGCCGATGTGACGATTCCGATTTTGTCTGGCAATTGGGGGATGGGGCGTTTGCGTTCGGAGTCGAACAGTCCTTCGGCTTCGAGCGTGGATTTGAGTCGCAGGAATTCCTGAAACAAAGCGCCTTCGCCTTTGGGTTGAATGAGATTAACAATGAGTTGATATTGCCCCTGCGGCTCGTACACAGTAATGCGCCCGTGCGCTTCCACGGCCATGCCTTCCTGCAAGTTGACTCGCAAACGCTGGGCGTCGGGCTTCCAGATCATGCACTTTAGCGAGGCGTTTTTATCTTTGAGCGTGAAGTAGATATGCCCCGAAGCGGGTTTCGACAGGTTGGAAATTTCGCCATCCACCCAGACATCCTGCAATGTCGGGTCATCCTCCAGTCTTTTGCGAACATGGAAGGTGATTTGCGAAACCGTGAAATGAGCGACCGAGAAAAGCGAAGGTTGCATGGGTGGCTAGGATAACTTAAAAGGGATGGATTCGGAAGGACAAATATCACAAACGAACGGTCTCCTATCATGCGTTTTTATCTTTCACGCCTGCACTGGCGCGCAGGCGCAAGTGTCCTTTATAATTCATCTTAATGAAACACCTCTGGTCACCCTGGCGTATGAAATACATCGAAACCCACA
>JACPVD010000110.1 GCA_016191895.1 Chloroflexota bacterium
AATATAATCTGCGTAACATCAGTTACTTAACCCAAGTTGCTCCTCCAGCTTGTCCCACCGCAGAGCCGCGGAGAACGCAGAGAAAATCTTGAAAAAACTCGACGAGCTCTGCGTCTCCGCGGTTCAAAGGTGGCAACTTGGATTACTTACAAGGCTCTTCTTATCCGAAACGCTCCTCGCGCCATACATCTGCGCGGTTGTGGTAGCCGGCTTGTTCCCAGAAGCCGCGCCGATCCCTTGCCATGAACTCCAGCGAGCGGAGCCACTTGGCGCCCTTCCAGAAGTACGGCGTTTCCAGGTTCTCGCGCCCGGGCAGGAATCCCACCACCCCTCGCAGGGGATAACCGTGGTCGGGCGTGATCGGCTCGCCTTCAAAGTGCGTGGCAAGCAGGAAGTTATCCTGCAACACCACATCCAGCGGCAGGTTGACGGTAAAACCGTATTCGGCGTGCTGCATCACATGGGTGGCGCCCGGCTTGATCTTGAACAGACCCGCATCCACCATTGCCTTGACGGAAACGCCTTCCCAAACCGTATCGAACTTGCTCCAACGCGTCACACAATGGATGTCCATTTGGAGCTTGGAACGCGGCAGTTTATTGAACTCATCCCACGTCCAGGTCTTTTCCTGCTCCACTTCGCCCCACACCCTGAAATCCCAGGCGGCAGGGTTGAAATGCGGAACGGGTCCGTAATGCAGGACCGGGAATTTGAAGGTGAGCGCCTGCCCCGGCGGGAGTCGCCTCTCACTGCGGACACGGTCTTCTTCCTTGCGGCGGTTGGGTCCTTCGAATGAAAACATATTAATCTCCTCTCGTGATTATAACAATAACAGCACAGAATAGACTCACCGTCGGAATTATTTGTTACACTCCAAATTATGAACAGAAGATTAACTCACCACCCAGGCGGCGGGGGAAGACATCCCAATTTTGCCTCAAACCAAATGGGACTGGACAATCAAATCAGTTTATAATAGGATAGAAGTCCGGGTAGATGGATCATGCCAATCAGTAACTTTCACGCATTACTCAACGTCCTAATAACAGGGCATGACAACGGGAGCGAAGCCTGATGACCGACGGCGTCGCCCTCCTCAAAGCGGCTCAAAAACTCGACGAAGACGCGCTCACTGCCATCTTCGATCAGTTTGCGCCCGCCATTTATAAATACACCCTGCGGCTCTGTCATGACCCGATCGTGGCGGATAACATCGTAGGCGACGTGTTCGCCCAATTGCTGGAACAATTTGCCGCCGGAAAAGGTCCTAGAACCAACCTGCGCTCGTACCTCTACCAAACGGCATATCACCTGGTGGTGGATCGCTCCCGCGACAACCAGCACAATGCTCCGCTCGACGTGGCAGTTGGCACCTACGAAAAGGGGCAGATCGCACCCACACAGACCCAGATCGAGGAGCGGGTGATGATGGAGGCGTTGATCGCCGCCATGAACACCGAATTGACCGAGGACCAGCGGCATGTGATCATCCTGCGTTTCCTGGAGGATTTCAGTCTCAAGGAAACCGCCGAGATCATCGGCAAGGAAGTGAACAACATAAAGGTGATACAAAATCGCGGCATTGCCAAGTTACGGAAGTCTCTCGGCATGCAACTTGGCGATAGTTGGTAAAAATGGAATTCGAACCGGAAGAAAAAGATATCGTTGAATTGCTGGAAAAACTAAAGAACCGCGGCGGGACATACCCCAGAAAAATGCTGGCATCCCGTCGCCATTCCTATTTAAGCCAGGTGGCAAGCATTGGAGCGGGGTTGGGCTTCGCCGCAGTCGGAGTCAAAGCCGCAGCAAAGACCGCCAAAAGCGGCACGACCTCCGCGCACCTGCCCCTCATGCCCACCCTATCTGCCAGTACGCTCGTGGAAGCGATCCTTGTCACAGCCATCGTTGTGCAGGCTGGGATTGTAGCCTACAACTACCGGGACCGCCTTGCTAATTTCTTCACAGGCATTTCGGCGACGCCTACCATCGTGGAGTTTATGCCCACTTCGCAGATCGAATCATCCGCCCCGGAAATTGTTCCCGCCTTATCTGCCACGCCGATGCTAACGCCATCCCCCACCGAGACATTGTCCATTACCGTTACGGTTGCCGCCACTGAGCCGCCCGTCGGGGAAACGGGGGAAGAGGGGCTTTCGATCGTCGATGTGACCGCTACTGCCACACCCAAAAACGATAACGGGAACCACTATGGGCAGACGCCCAATCCCACATCCAAACCCAAGGATGACCCCAAACCCACGAAAAGCAAGGGCAGGACCTGACCCTCTTTTTGCAGGAATATACGGCGGACACAGTTCCGCCGTTTTTCGTTTCTAATAAAAGTCAAATGAT
>JACPVD010000130.1 GCA_016191895.1 Chloroflexota bacterium
CCCTCACCGACAAGGAACGAGGCTACGGGAACAAACGCATCCTGCTCGACGCCGACGCCCGATCCCATTTGGTCGAAGTTGCCTCAGGCGATGCGCGCAACGCGTTGAACGCCATCGAACTGGCGGTGGAGTCGACTTCCCCCGACAACGCTGGCGTCATCCACATCACGCTGGAGGTAGCGCAGGAGTCGATCCAACGGCGCGCGGTGCTCTACGACAAAGATGGCGACGCTCACTACGACACCATTTCCGCCTTTATCAAATCCGTGCGCGGCTCCGACCCGGATGCGGCGCTCTACTGGCTGGCGAAGATGATCTACGCGGGCGAGGACCCGAAATTCATCATCCGTAGGTTGATCATTTTGGCGGGCGAAGACATCGGTCTCGCCGATCCGATGGGATTGGTGGTCGCTTCTTCAGCAGCCCAGGCGTTCGAGTTTATCGGCTTGCCGGAGGGAATCTACCCCATCGTCGAAGCGACGTTGTACCTTGCCACGGCGCCCAAATCCAACAGCGCGGGCGCATATTTCAAAGCAATGAAGAAGATCGAAGAAGAAGGACAAGTTTCCGTGCCGCGCCACCTGATGGATGGCAACCGGGACGCCGCCGCCATGGGACACGGGAAGGACTATGTGTACCCCCACGAACACGAAGGTCATTTTATCCCCCAGCAATACCTGCCCAAACGCCTGCTCGGAACCTACTTTTACTCCCCCTCCGAGGAAGGGCATGAGTCACAAGTGGCTACACGCTTGTCCATGTGGCGCGAGGCGCAACGCAAAGCGCTGGGAATTACGAAGGTGGAGAACATCCCTGCCATGAGCGAAGAACAGATCCAGGAAATGAAGCGGAAGATCAAGTAGGTTTAAAGTTGCAGGTTGAAGGGTTACAAGTTATGCCTTCAAATTCAAACTTGCAACCTTCAACGTTCAAACATGCCAATCCTTTTATTGATCCGTCACGGTGAGAACGACTACACCAAAACACACAAACTCGCAGGGCATTTACCGGGTGTCCATTTGAATGAGCGCGGGCAGAAGCAGGCACAGGACCTGGCAAACGCGCTGAAGGATGTTCCGATCAAAGCCATCTATTCGAGTCCACTGGAGAGGGCTCAAGAGACGGCGGCGCCCATTGCATCGGTGCGCAGGCTCGAGGTCCAGATAGAACCGGGACTGCTCGAAACGAACGTCGGCAAGTGGCAGGGAAAATCCCTCGCCGCGCTCCGTCTCCAGAAGCATTGGAAGGTGGTGCAACATGCGCCTTCGCGCGCGCAATTCCCCGAAGGCGAGACGTTCTATGAATGTCAGTCGCGCGTCGTCAGCGCATTGGATGCGATCATCCGGAGGCATAAACCGCAGGACCTCATCGCCTGTGTCTTCCACGCGGACCCGATCAAACTGGCGGTGGCGCATTACATCGGCATGCCGCTCGACCATTTTCAGCGGCTGGGATGCGACACCGGTTCGGTTTCGGCGCTTCACATCGGCGAAATGGGCGCGGGTCTGATGAAGTTGAATCAAAAGCCGCCTTTCGATTTTTTACCCAAGAAAAAGTGAATTTCCGACCCGCCCAAAAGCCGGATTGATTTGCACGTATTCGGCAATGCGCCTGTTACAGGCACCCGCGTATAATTTGATTCCCGCCGCTCGGGGTTGAAAGGACGCAAGCATGACTCCAGTATCCGTTACCCTCCATAGAAAAAAAATCGTCCGAAACATGATCGGGCTTGTCCTTTTGTTGGTTGCGTTCCACCTCATGGGTCTCTTTCTGAAGTTCAAGCTGGGGTATTCCACAGCCATGGGCTTCATCCCTGCGTTTAATTTCGAAGTGGAAGGAAATTTCCCGACCTATATTTCGGCGCTTCTTCTTTGCCTCTCGTCGCTTCTTCTTTACTGGATTTCTCTGCAGGAAAAACAGCAGCGAGGCGTATTCGCATGGCAATGGTTTTCACTATCCATGATCTTTCTTGCCCTTTCGTTCGACGAAATCGTCGGTTTTCATGAACTAATGAATTATCCCATCCAGTTGGCGCTGGATATCGAAAGTGGATATTTCTATTTTCCCTGGGTTATTGCGGGCATGGTCATGGTCGGACTGTTTGCCCTCTTCTTCTTCCGGTTCCTTCTTTCCCTTGCGCCATCTACGAAATTTGGGCTGAGTTTGGCTGCAGTATTTTACCTGGGCGGGGCAATCGGGTTGGAGGCTTTGGGCGGGAAACACGCCGCCTTGTATGGACTTGAAAATATCACCTACCAGTATTATGTCCTGTTCGAGGAACTCCTTGAAATGTCGGGAGTTATTCTACTCATCAATACCCTGCTTGGTCATCTGCATACTGCAAACTCGTCCATTGACATCCGCCCGGCTGACTGACCCAGGCAAGCCAGATGACCGAATGATAATACCCCATCCACTTACTGTCGGTCATTTCCATAATTTCGCCAACTCGTTCAATGACCTGTAATACGGCTCGATGCTGGGGATGTAATGCGCCTCATTCTTCGCATGTGGACCGACTC
>JACPVD010000045.1 GCA_016191895.1 Chloroflexota bacterium
CAAACTGCATTCGGACGTAAGTCAATGCGACATGTGGAACGAGCCCGCGCTATTTTACGAAAACAGCCAGTTATACCTTGCGATTCGATGCCTGACCTTTTCGAATCTTGGAATTCCCCAACTGGAGAAAAGCCCCATCGTTGTTTTTGCAACCACGCCAACAGAAGATGTGCAAACCTGGCAATGGCGGTATGTGGGTCAACTGGCAGGAGCGGAAATCGGCAGGGAACTGGGAGCGGAAGCCGTAACCCAGATCGATATCGCCAAATCAAAAGACGGCAAACTTCTTCTGATCCTCACTCCCGAAGGTTGGAGCAGCGCGGAAAAGGATTTCATCCATTACGGCACGCGCGTTCTTGAGATCGCATCCATCGACCCGCCCATGCTGGCGCGGGATTTAAACGAGAATCTCATCATTCACGCTGTCATCACCGCTTCCGATCAAATGCCGCTCGGCAACGGCGCGGCAACATATGATCCTTCATCTTTCACCGGCATCATTTTTACAGGGCGATTGAAAACACAAAACTCGTTGATCGCGACCCTGCATGCGACGGGTCTTATGCCATAGTTACTTTAACTCTTTCAATAACTGCTCATAGATCCCCGGCGCGGCAGCAATGATGGATTGCGGCGAGGAAATGTAATCGGACTGCCCATTGGTGGTGGTGACGCGTGCGCCTGCTTCTTCCGCGATCAAACCAGCGGCGGCAACATCCCACGGGCGGAGGGTCAACTCCCAGAAGCCGTCGAAGCGTCCCGCGGCGACGTAACAACCATCCAATGCGGCGGAACCGAGGCGGCGCACGCCCTGGGTCATCTTGGCGAGTTTCTCGAAATTTTTAAAATTATCCCGTTTTGTGTTCCATGTATCGTAGGGGAAACCAGTTACCAACAGACTCTTGCTCAATTCAGTGGCGCGAGATGCGCGAATGGGTTTCCCATTTAGGAATGCGCCTTTTCCACGCTCGGCGGAAAATAGTTCATCGCGAAGCGGGTCATACACCGCGCCAAGCCTGAGATTCGCGCTGAGTGAAGCGCCTTCACTCACAGCGTAGGCAATGCACACGCAAAACATCGGAATGTGGCGCGAGTAGTTCACCGTTCCATCCAGCGGATCAATATACCAAAGCCCCTCGCCGGAGCCTTTTGTCTCTCCGCTCTCTTCGGCAACGATGTGGCCGCCTGGAAAATGGGTCTGAATTTGTTCGATCAGGAATTTTTCGGAAGCATGATCGACTTCGGTAACGAGATCGATTTCGCTTTTATAGGTTACCTGGTGTTCCTTGTTGTATCCGTCGCGCAAGATGTCGCCTGCGTCGCGGGCAAGGCGTTCGATATCTGCTAAAGTCGGGGGCATTTAACTCTCCAATTACAAAATACGGCGTATTGCGCGGGCAAGTCTCCGACTTTCCCTGCATCGTCATTTACGGGTGTCCGTTCCAGATGCGGCGGCCAAGTGCGGAGAGGGCAAACTCCACCGCAAGATTCGCCGTGCGGTTCTGCACATCGAGAATCGCGTTGACCTCAACCAGGTCCATACCGATGAGTTTGTTTGTTTCCGCGATCATTTCGCATGCCAAATGTGTCTCTCGCTGCGTCAACCCGGCAGGGACAGGAGTACCAACTCCGGGAGCATGTTCCGGGTCGAGTGCATCAAGGTCGAGGGAAAGGTAGATACCGTCCACGTCACGGCTGACGCGCTCGATGGCTTTTTCCACAACGGTCACCATGCCATAACGGTCGATCTGTTCCATGCCCATCACCATCGCGCCGGCATTGCTCAGGTTCACTTTTTCACCCGAATCCAAATCGCGCGCGCCGATGATGGCAATCTTCTTCGGGTCGATTACGGGAACGGGTTCATCCCACAATTGTACGAGGCTTTTATCCCCCTGCCCGGTCAGAACAGCGAGCGACATGCCATGGATGTTCCCGGAAGGCGTGGTCTCTGCAGTGTTGAAGTCGGCGTGGGCATCGATCCAAATGACTCCGATCTTTCTATTCCGCGCCGCGCCGCGCACCGAACCAATGGACAGGCTATGGTCGCCGCCAAGCACCAGCGGAAAATTCTTCGACTGGATCGACGTGGCAACCGCTCCCGCCACACGCCGCGACATGGGGATGATGCAATCGATATATTTTAATTTTGGATTTGTGATCTTGCACATTTCAGCAATGGGCACTTCCACATTGCCTTCGTCCTGCACGGTGTAGCCGAGGTCTTCCAGTTTGTTTTGCAAGTGCGCGTATCGTATCGCACTGGGTCCCATATCCA
>JACPVD010000046.1 GCA_016191895.1 Chloroflexota bacterium
ATTTTCCGCCGCCTACTCGACCAACGAGTACTCTGAGAATAAAAGTGTCGGGTGGCTAGAAAAATTTAGAAAAATCTGCGAGAATCCGCGTAATCTGTGAAATCCGTGTACAAAAAGGTTTTCCATGAGCCAATCCCGCGATGACTTGCAGGGTATATTGCACTAAATATAGGTGTCAGGTCTCTTACTCCGGCGGCGTCAGGCCGTGTTTAATGGCGAAGCGCACCAGTTCCGGCAGGTTTTGCACCCCCAGTTTTTCCATCAGACGGCTTCGATAAGTGTCAACCGTCTTCGGCGAAAGCGACAGTTTCTCCGCAATTGCCGCGCTGGTCGCGCCTTCCACAGTCAATTGCAGCACTTCGCGCTCACGGGCGCTGAGCCGCTCGATGGGACTCGTCTCTTTTGGCAGGCGATCGTAATTCGGCGGCAGGGAATCGGACAATTTTTCGCTGACGTATTGCCGGTTCTGCGAAACCGCGCGGACTGCCTTCGCCACCTCATCTCCTGCCGACTCTTTGAGCAGGTACCCAACCGCCCCGGCCTGGAAGGCGCGGTACACATGCTCCCGATCCGAATGCACCGAAAGGATGATGATCTTTGTCCGCGGCAGTTTGAGCAGGATGCCTTGTGCCGCGTCGATGCCGTTGAGTTCGGGCATGGTGATATCCATCAGTACAACGTCGGGTCTTGCCGAGAGGATTCCATCCAGCGCCTTGCGCCCGTCTTCGGCTTCGCCGATCACGCGGATATCGCCCTGCAATTCCAGCAGCATCCGCAGGCCATCGCGCAGGATTCGGTGGTCGTCCACAAGGTAAACGGTTATGGTCATGGAATTACCTTTAGTTATTCACGAGAATCCACGAAGAATTTTTAACGCAAGGTCGCCAAGTTGAAAAGACGCAAAGATTAAAATTCCTTCTTAGCGTCTTGGCGGCTTTGCGTTAAATTTAAATAGGCGCAAAAGTATCGTCGTCCCATTGCCCGGCGACGATTGCGCGTCGAACTCCGCGTCGATGGCGCGCGCCCGTTCGCGCATGATTGCGAATCCCCAATGCGACGTTTCTGCGAGAACGGTGTCAGGGTCGAAGCCGATGCCGTTATCGGCGATGATCATCAGGGTCGAGTCGCCGTCGTCCTGCAGGGTAATGTCGGCTTGCGAGGCGCGGGCGTATTTGGCGGTGTTGCTCAACGCCTCCTGCGTGATTCGGAACAACCCGATCTCGGTTTCGAGCGGCAGGCGGGTCGGGTCGGTTCTTGTGTCGCGTACGGCCAGCGGAATGTTTGTCCGCTTTGTGAATTGCTCGCCATACCATGAAAGCGTGGGAGTCAACCCGTACGTCTCGAGCATCGGCGGGAGAAAATCGGCCATGATGTTACGCATGCGCCCGACGGTCTCTTCGACGATTCCGCTTGTGTCGGCGATTCGCGCGCGGAGACTCTCCGGCGAAGACTCAGTTAACAATTGCCCGATCAGGCTCAAGTTAAGATTGATCGCGGTCAGGTTTTGTCCCACACTGTCGTGCAATTCGCGCGCCAGGTTTTGAATCTGCTTCTCCTGCATGTCCACCATCTGTTGTGATAATGCGCGCAGTTGTTCGGTTCGTTCGCGCACTTTGCTGTCCAATTGCTGGGTGAGAGTCCGCAATTCCTCCTCGGTCTTTCGTAAAGCTTCGGCGGCTTCCGCCTCGGCCTGGAAATATTTCAGTTGTCTTTGTCTCCATACCAATACCAGCCCCAGCCCGGAATACAGGATGATCGTACCCGCCACAATGATCGTCCCCCAGAAATATTCGCGGATGGGGGCGTTCACCCCGATCGTATCAATGTAGGTTATCAAAATCCAGGGTGAGCCTGGAATGGATTGCGCCATGGCGGTGATGGGAACGCCGTAATAATCCGATCCCTCCAGGATGCCCTGCTGGCCCAGCGCCGCCTTGACCGCAACATTGTTCTGGTCGTTCAACGGGACGCTCAGGTTGAGCGTCGCTTCCGACTCGAACCGAAACGGGGTCAGAAAAACGACGACGCCCTCTTCCCGACGAATGAGGAAAGATTGCACAGCCGTGTTGTTTGCGGTCTTTCTGGCAACGTAGGGATAAAGCCTGATATTCGGATCGATTTGCAGGGATACGAACCCGATGGGGGCGTTATTGTCTGTCCCATCGAGAATGGGGACCAGGATGGCAAGGGAGACCTTGTCATCCGATTCGTTTTGATAGAAATCCACGAATTTGACCTGTCGTATTCGGGCCGCCTCGGGAATCTGTTCCCTGATTTTTTCCGATAGCGGCGACCCCTCGGGCAGGGAGAGCCTTGCATTACCGTCTGCATCGAGCAGGTGTACCTGGTCGAACTCATCATTATTCCCATATCCCTCAAGCCATGCAAGGACGTTGTCCCGGGCTGTTGTATTCCCTGTGTCTGTAAAATAGAGTGAAACTGTATCGTAAAAAACCTTGTTTTGATGGATGAGCCCGGCGTCGCTCAAAATATCGAAACGCCAGTCTTTCAGGCCGCCAGCCTTTGCATCTCCAATGGCTGAAAGCCAATCCTCCGCCTCGGCGCGGGTGTTTTTTTCGAAGTTGCGGTACGCCCTGTAGCCCACAGCCGCAATCGTCCCCGCCAGCAGAAGGAACAGCAGGATGGAGTTGATTAGCGTGAGTCTTTGTTTTTGGGCGAAGGGGTTCATTTGTACTGCGAGATTTATCTCGTGCCCTTTGACTCGACCACCTGTCTCGGGCGGGAACAAGGTTGTCATCTACTTTTTGAGCAAGGCGCGAAAATCTTCCGCTGAAATATCAGCGTCGCGTAAAATACCGCGTAATGTCCCAATGAGAACATCGCGTCCAGGGTGGATAGGCACAGTAGCACGCCTCTATCTGATTCGCGCCACATCGTCAGGTGGCTGTCCTTTTGTGTTTTCTCGACAAACCCCGCCTTTTCAAGACGCGTATTAATTGATCGCAAGTGACGCGGGGAAATTTTTCGCTCATGCCGCAATGGGAATTGAAATACGAGTGATAAAAACGGGATCCTGTTGCATGGGTACAGGTTCGCCGTCTTCGATCGGGGCCTCTACATGCAACTCCATTGCCTCATGGATATTCGCCTGCGCCTCATCCACCGTATCGCCGAAGGAATGACACCCGGGTAATGCGGGGACAAAGGCATGAAAACCATGCTCGTCTGGTTCGATTACAACGGTAAATTGATATTCGGTCATATGTCGCCTGTCTTTGCCTTCTTTTTGCAAAATTATACTACCGAGCGTTACCTTCCCCTTGTCCGGTTTTGCGATCCAACGTCGGGTGCGAAGTGCTTAGAGTCCATAATCATGAGAAAACTCGCGCTGCAATTTGCCATCCCAGCGCGAGTTGAGTGCCCCTGCTTTGTAGAAAACGCCCCGCAGGTTTCTTCAAGATGGGCCTGCCTTCAACCCAAACCTGCGGGACGGTGTGTGCTATTGCCGCGTTATTCCACCGTCACGCTCTTTGCAAGGTTTCGCGGCTGGTCTACATCGAGTCCGCGGATGGCGGCAATGTGATAGGCCAGCAGTTGCAGCGGGAGCACGGTGACGATGGGCGAGAGCATCCAGGGACATTCGGGAACCCACAAGACATGGTCGGCCATGCCTTTCACGAGATCGTCTCCCTCGGTGGCGACGGCGACAACCATGCCTCCCCGCGCCTTTGCCTGCTGGATTTGCGAAATCATTTTTTCGTGCCAGGGATCCTTCGGCGCAAGACAGACGACCGGCATCTCCTCGTCGATCAGCGCGATGGGGCCGTGTTTCATCTCGCCGGCGGGATATCCCTCCGCATGGATGTAGGAGATTTCCTTGAGTTTGAGCGCGCCTTCATAGGCGATGGGCATGTTGATCCCAAGGCCGAGATATAAGCACCCGCGAATATCTTTCAAAATGTGCGCCACTTTTTCGATTTCGGGTTCACTGTCGAGCGCGCGACCGGCCAGCGCGGGGACCAGTCTCAGGTCGGCGACGAGCGCTTTGCGGGCTTCATCGGTCAACATGCCCCGCAAATCGGCAAGAAGGATCGCGAGCATATATTGGTCGACTAGCGGGGCGGTAAAGGCCTTTGTCGAAGCTACGCCCACTTCGGGTCCGGTTTGCATCGAGATATATCCGTCTGCCACGCGCATGGCCTGTGATCCAATCGCGTTGACG
>JACPVD010000121.1 GCA_016191895.1 Chloroflexota bacterium
ACGCAGCCTTGTTGAAGAATGCCCTCGCGCGGGGTGTTTCGCCGGTGAAGAAGAGCGAAATTTCCACGAAAGATATGTGCCCATTTATTTTTCAGATCGGATGAATTATGCTTTTGACCTTTTATGAATTTACGGATGAGGATTTGAATTCGAACCAGCGCGGTTTGATCACGCCGCGCCAGAGGCAGTGGGTGTTGGGGATGGCAAAAGGCATCCGCGCTTCACAGCGAGGCGGATTTCCGATCGTTATTTTCTTTATGATTCTGGGTTTCGGGCTGGTCCTGGGGATGAATCTTTCGAACGAGCGCGCGCGGATCGCTTTTTTATCCGACCCGCTTAATATTATTCTATTGTGCGCGACGATCCCCGTCATTCTTGGGATATTCGGGCTGGGCGCATTTTTTGCGAACCGCCGGGCGGCAAAGCTGGAACGATCCAGGTTGAAGGCGGCGGAGGGAGTCATTGAGTGGGAGGAGGAATCTTCGCGGGTCGGGCCGACCTATTTTTTATACGTGGGGGATACCGAGTTTAAGTTTGGCGAAGATTTAAGCGGCGTTTTTCCGGCTGGCAGGCGCGGCAGGGTTTTCTATTGCGAGACTTCGATGCTGCAATTGATCCTTTCGCACGAACTGCTGGATTGATAAACGGCTGGACGGGAGTCCTGAAGTAGAACCTCAGGACTCCGAAAATCTACTTTTAGAGTAACTACTCAGCCTTGTTCGCATTTTTGACTTGTCATTTCGAGTGGCGCGAGGCGCCACGAGAAATCTTTCTTGATGTTACGCAAGATTTCTCCTCGCTGGCGCTCGTCGAAATGACAGGCTGGGCAGTTACCTTTTAGAGCATTTAATTGGCGGGTGGAAGAAATTCTTTTTGCGCCGCCTCGATATTTGCAGCCTTCAAAAAATTGACCGCGTTCTCGTCGCTGCGATAGGCAACGCTGTAGACGATGCGCGCGATGCCCGCGTTGATGAGCGCCTTGGTGCAATTGATGCAGGGCAGGTGGGTGACGTAACAGGTTGCGCCCCTGGTCGAAACGCCGTGTAATGCGGCCTGGATGATGGCATTCGTCTCGGCGTGAATTGTGCGGACGCAATGCCCTTCCACCATCAGGTGACCGATCTCGTCGCAATGTCCCTGCCCGGCGGGGGAGCCGTTGAAGCCGGTGGTCAGGATGCGCTTATCGCGCACCAGCACACAGCCCACGAAGGCGCGGTCGCAGGTGCTGCGTTCTGAAACGGCGTAGGCGATCTTCAAAAAATAGGAATCCCAATCGGGTCGCATGAAGTTTCTCCGTGTTTGTGATGAGGGGTATTCTACCCGCTGGAACGGCGGCAGGGGAAATCCTTTTCGGGTGAAAGGTGTTCTTACCTTCAAAAGGAGCGTTTTGTATGTCTGATACCCCTGTTGCATCTTCGTTTTATGAGCGTCCCAATGTGGAGAAATCGGTAATTCCGGTTGGTTCCGGCGTGCAGCTCGGCTTGGAGGGAGTCTACAACCCCCGGCTGGGAATCGGAGGCGCGTATGGTTCCTGGGGAGAATGCTACAGCAACGCGTCCCTGCCATCCTTCCTTGCGGAGCGGAACGGAAGTTCCTTCGAAGCGGGCGATATATTGAACCTGTCGGAACTTGGTTTTCATTTCCGCCAGCACGTTCCAAACCTGAACCAGGCGGAAAGCCTGCAATTGGAACTCGAAGCCGGAACGCGTTTGTTGAAGAAGACGCTCGAAGTCTGCGGCTGGAAGGCATCCGAAGTTGAAGGGGTGCTGATCGGCATGACCGGACCGATCTCGCTGGATTACATCCGGGAAATTTCGCGCATGGCTGGGATTCCCGACTCTGCGCTGAAAGTTTCCGTCCACAAAGCCTGCGACGGTTCGATGGGCGCCCTGCACCTGGCTCTCAACCCAAGCCTTTCCCAACCTGGAGGCTTGAACATTGCAGAGCGGCTGCGCGGCAAAAAAGCGCTGGTGGGCGGCATCGAAGGGCTGAGCCGCATCATGTGCGGGACGAGCGACAAGAACGCCCTGCAATTGTTCGGCAACGGCATGGGCGCGATCGGCGTCATCCCCGGCGAGACGATGCGCTTCCTGGTGGGGAAAAGTTTTGAAGCGTACGACGAGGAAGGCTTGCTGGCGGTGAAAATGCAGTACCCGCATTCGGGTCCGAAGACCGAAGCGTCGTTGCTGGACTTTACCGGCGATGTCGAAAACGAGCTGCGCGTAGCCGGTCTCATGAACGAACCCAAAAATGGAGAAGCGGTGGAGATGGCGGGTCTGATGGGCATGGTCAAGTTGTTCGTCCGCAACGGCGTGCAGGTGGTTGAGGATGTGTACCGCGAATATCAGTCGTTGATGGAGCGCATGGGCGAATCCGGCAAATCCATCACCATGGGGATTGTGCATCATGCCAATTTCAAGATCAACGCCTTGAAAGCCAGGCATCTCTCGAAACTGGGAATCGAATTCCCCATGCCCTGGCTGTTGAGCGATTTCGGCAACGTCAGCGCCGCCTCGAACATGATCGCCTTCCTGCGCAAACTGCCGGAGATCAATCTCGGCGACCATATCCTGTTCGACGGCTTCGGCGCGGGCACGTATTACGATGTGATGGCGGTCTCGATGGGGGAGTGATACCCCTTCCCGGTACCGCAAAGTTCACTTTGCGCTGTAAGAAGCAAACAACCCCTGCAAACGCAAGGGTTGTTTTGTTAACTCATCTTAGTATCTCACCTTACGCGAATTTGTTGTAGGGGCGACCCGTCAGGGTATAAGCATATATCAATCTTCAAGAAAGGGTCGCCCTTTGCGAGAGATTTTCGCAAAATGTGGTTGGGTCGCTCCTGCTGCGTAAGGTGAGTTAGTATTACAGCGCAAAGTCACGCTCAGAGCCGCCGTACCCATATCTGGGCATAAATCCCCGGCGGCGGATTGCCTGGAAAGCCTGCGCCGGGGACGGCGCAGGGAGCAACCTTGCGCTGTAATGTTAGAGAGTGTTTCTTAACTCCTTTTTTGGACACGGATTACACGAATTTCACTGATTCTCACGAAAAAAACTTGTAATAATCCGTGTTTGACCGTGTAATCCGTCGAATCCGTGTACTTAAGAAACAGTCTCTTACGCGATGTCATGCTGAGTAAGTCCACGCGGGAAGGAACGCCGTTCCAAGAGAAAGAAACAAGAGATTCAGCGTAACTGCTCAGGCATTTTGTTTTACGCCGTGTTCGGGCGGACTGAAGTCCTGCCTCAGTTCGTGAAAGTCCGCTGAAGCGGACTAGCCCAAAGGGCTTCCATGTGCTGAGCAGGGGATTTATCCCCGCGAACCCAGGATG
>JACPVD010000122.1 GCA_016191895.1 Chloroflexota bacterium
ATGCCGCCATCGGCGACATGCAAAGAAAATATTTCGGCGTGCAGTTTCACCCCGAAGTGAATCACACCCCAAATGGAATTCAACTCCTCAAGCACTTCGCCATCGATATTTGCGGAGTCAAAGCGGAATGGACTCCCGAATCCATCATCGATGAAAGCGTGAAGCGAATCCGCGCGCAGGTTGGGAATGAACGGGTGCTGGCGGCTGTCTCCGGCGGAGTCGATTCGACGGTGGCCGCGGCGCTGGTGCATAAGGCCATCGGCGATCAACTCGTGTGTGTGTTTGTCGATACAGGCCTGCTCCGCGCAAATGAGGGAGAACAGGTCTCTGCGGCACTGCATGACGGTTTGGGCGTAGAGTTGATCACCGTCGAAGCCAGCGCGGATTTTCTCGGTGCGCTTGCAGGGGTGACGGATCCCGAACAAAAGAGAAAGATCGTCGGCGAGAAGTTCATTCGCATTTTTGAAAAGCAGGCGAGACAGGTGGGACAGCCGAAGTTTTTGGTGCAAGGGACGATCTATCCCGATGTGGTGGAATCGTCCGCGCCGGATAGGAATAAGGCCGATAAAATCAAAACGCATCATAACGTCGGCGGGCTTCCCGAGGATATGGAATTCGAACTCGTCGAACCGTTGCGTTATCTGTTCAAGGACGAGGTGCGGCTGGTGGGCGAAACGCTTGGGCTGAGTCAAAGCCTGGTTTGGCGGCAGCCGTTTCCGGGTCCGGGGTTGACCGTGCGCTGTCTCGGGGAGTGTACGCCGGAGCGTGTATCCCGTTTGCGGGCGGCGGATAAAATCCTTTTGGAGGAATTATCCAAAGAAGGTTTTTTGGGGAAAGGCGCAAAGACTTCGCAGGCATTTATGGTGTTACTGCCCGTAAAATCGGTGGGGGTGATGGGCGATTACCGCACGTATCAGGAGGCCGCCGCCATCCGCGCCGTAGTGACCGACGACTTTATGACCGCCGATTGGGCGCGCCTGCCGTATGACCTGTTGGCGAAAGTGGCGAGCCGCGTGGTGAACGAGGTGGAAGGAATCAACCGCGTGGTGTATGATGTAACCAGCAAACCTCCCGCGACGATTGAATGGGAATGATGATTTTTCCGAGCCGCCGAATCGTTGAATCGCTGACTTACAGAATCATCAAGGAGAAACCATGAACGATTTCAATTTTGGCGAAGTTCTTAACCGCGCATGGCAGATTATCTGGAAGCACAAGATACTTTGGATTTTTGGCATCCTTGCCAGTTGCGCGCGTGGAAACGGGGGGAGCGGGGGAAACGGGGGGACAAACTACCAAACCACCGGTTCCGACAACCCTTCCATTCCTGGCGATTCGGTCGTTCAGGGTTTTCAACAGGTGGGGCAATATATCGAAGATAACCCCTGGGTGATCTTCGCCTTTATTTTTGCAAACCGCCTCCTTTTCATTGCTTTCTACGCGGCCGGAATGATGGGCAGGATCGGCCTGATCAAAGGGGTGTATAAATCGGAAAATGGCGCGCAGGAACTTTCCTTTGGCGAGATATGGTCCGAGAGCCTGCCGTATTTCTGGCGGGTTTTTGGCATGAATTTCCTTCTCGGGCTCGTCGTTGCGTTGCTCGTCATCCCGCCTGTGATCATAGGTTTGGTCACTGCCGGGTTGGGTTTCCTGTGCTTCCTGCCCATCCTGTGCATATTGATTCCATTAAGTTGGATACTGACCATTGTTACCGAGCAGGCCCAGCCCGCCATCGTGCTGGAAGACCTCGGCATCATGGACGGCCTGAAGCGCGGATGGGAGATCGTCAAAGCGAATGTGGTGGCTATGATCGTCATGAGCCTTATCCTCGGCATTGGAAGCGCGATTGTCGGAGTCGTCATTGCATTGCCCATTATCCTTGCAGTTATCCCGCTTGTGATCGGAATGGGATCGTTGCGCGAATCGCTGACGCCCATGTATATTGCGCTGGCCTGCTGTGCTTTGTACATGCCTGTGCTTATCCTCTTCAATGGGATCATCACAGCATATGTCCAATCTGCATGGGCATTAACCTTCATGCGCCTTTCCAAACCCAAAGAGAATGCTCCCGTTTTCGTCGAGGCAAATGCGTAAACCGTTTCTTGTTTTTCTCAGCCTGATTCTTTTGTTTGGCGTTGCGCCATCTGTCGGTGCGCAGGGGTCAAACCTTGCCTTTGCGGAACTCTACCCTGCGGACTCTTCCTCCTTCCCGGCCGTTTCCGCGTTTTTGGATGTATTCGACTCGAACGGCATTTTCGCATCCGGACTTAAGCCGGGGGCTGTTTCTGTTATCGAAGACGGTTTGCCCCTCCCCATCGACTCGCTGACGGAAGTGGCGGTGCCTCTTCAATTGGTGGTTGCGGTTAATCAAGGCCCCGAACTCGATACCCGCGACCCGGCTACGAATACATCCCGTTTTCAACGCCTTTCACAGGTGCTGATTCAATGGGCGCAGAGTCGTCCGACTGACCTGCCCGACGATTACAGCCTAGTCAGCCAGGCGGGGCCGGTCATCAACCATGCCAACGCAAAAGACTTTATTGTCGGGCTGGAAACCTTTCAGCCTGATTTTCGCGCGGCCACGCCCAATTTGCAATCGCTTGCCACCGCCATCGACACCGTCAGCGCGCAGACATCGCGTTACGGGGTAAAACGCGCCATCCTGTTCATCACCCCGCACTCCAACGATTTCAAACTTGCCTCGACACTGGAACAATACATTCAACGCGCCGTCGAAAACCATATTCGCGTGTTTGTCTGGTATGTAGATTTCGAGTCTGCGTTCAATACCACGAGCGCGGGCGCCTTCAACAATCTCGCCACGCAAACCGGCGGGAGCATGTTCAAGTATTCCGGCATCGAGCGCTTCCCCGACCCTGAGACATATTTTTCCGCGCTGCGCCGGGTGTATGCGCTGACGTATTCCTCGCGCCTGACGACGGCGGGAGAACATTCGCTTGCAGTGAAGGTCACGTTCCCGGCCGGCGCGGGAGCATTGGATTCAGCCGCGCAAACATTCAACGTGGATATCCAGCCGCCCAACCCGTTCCCCATTACTTCATCCCTGCTAATTACGCGGCGCGCCCCGGAAGACGATCCCTTCAACACGGAAATTCTTCTGCCGGCAACACAGGAGATCGAGATCATCGTCGAATTCCCGGATGGGCATCCGCGCCCGTTGACGCGCACCACACTCTATGTAGACGGCCTGATCATGGACGAGAACACCACAGAACCGTTCAATCTTTTCACGTGGGATCTGAGCGCGTATTCCTCCAGCAGCGAACACCAGATCGTTGTAGAGGCGGTCGATTCGCTGGGATTGAGCAAACTTAGCATGGCGGCCCCGGTGATGGTGACGGTGATCCAGCCGCCAAAGGGGCTTCCCGCCTTCCTCGCCAAGTATCGCACAGCGATCACCTTTGGCTCGATCATCTTTGCCGGGCTTGTGCTTTTCCTGATTCTCATCAGCGGACGGTTGCGCATGCCGTCGATCCGCGCGGCGCAGGAGGCCAAACTTGCAGAAGCCGATCCGTTGACACAACCCATTAAAGCGGTGGCGGCTCCGATTGCCGCGCCAGCGGAAAAAAATAAAAGGGCAAAAAAACCTTCAAAGAAAGCCGCGGCTGGCCCAACGTTAATAAAAGAGGCGGCGGCGTCCTTCATCCGAATCAACGCGGATGGAATGCCGGCGGCTGTGGCGCCGATCCCGTTGATCGAAAAGGAGATTCTCTTCGGCACAGACCCGGTGCAATGCACGAACATCATCGATGATCCGTCCATCTCCGCGCTTCATGCAAGGCTGAGGCAGATGGACGATGACGGCTGGCTGCTGCTGGATAATAATTCGATTGCGGGTACGTGGGTGAATTATGAGTCCATCCCGCGCGATGGGGTTCGGCTGGCGCATGGGGATATGGTAAACTTTGGGCAATTGTGTTATCGATTTACGCTCAGGGCGCCGTCTGCGACTTCCAAACCTAAAATCTCATTTCAAACTGCTGAAGAATGATTCGTTCTTCCCTCCCGCATTTGCATGTTGCCGCGCTCAGTCATGCTGGAATGTCCGGCAAGAATAATGAGGATCGTTATGCGATCTCATCATTCCAACTTGGCAGGGACGATGCGCGCCCGGCTTTGTTTGCCGTAGTCGCGGATGGTATCGGTGGGCATCGAGCCGGGGAGGTGGCCGCGGAACTGGCCGTTAACTACATCATGGCGGAAGTGGCGGAAAGCAACGGAAAGCGGCCCTCGCAAATTCTCGAGAGCGCGATTCAAAACGCAAGCCAATCCATTGCTTCCCATTCCGCCGGCCGTGATGACCAAGACGGCATGGGCGCGACCTGCGCCTGCGTGTGGGTGATCGATAACAAACTGCACACCGCGTATGTTGGAGATTCCCGCATTTATCTCCTGCGCGAAAAACAAATTCAACGTCTTACCATCGATCATACCTGGGTGCAGGAAGCGTTCGAAAAGGGGATTATCACCGCCGAGCAGATGCACAACCATCCACACCAGCATGTGATTCGCCGTTATTTGGGCGGAATCAAACTGCCCGAAGTGGATTTTCGCATGCGCATCGACGACGCGGAGAGCAATGAAGAGTCAGAACGCAACCAGGGGTTTGCGCTTGCGCCCGGCGATACCATTCTCATTTGCAGCGACGGCCTGACCGATCTCGTGTGGGACGAGGAGATTTTGAAAATCATCCGTTCGAAACGGGATTTGAAACTGGCGGCAGAGGGGCTTGTGAACATGGCGAACGAGCGCGGCGGGCACGATAACATTACCGTCGTGATCATGTCGATGCCGAATTTGGAGGAAATTCCCGACCGTAAAAAGAAGGCCGGTATCATCGGCTGGTTGTTTGGAGATGAATAAAGCCCCGGCAGTGACTGGGTCTTTATTATTTTGATGCCTTGCTGAATTTCGTTAGTTCAAAGAGAAAGGGGAAGCGCGCTCAAAACACCCCACACCCCAATTTATTGAGATGCTTGAGTTATCTATGGCCCTTTCTTCTCGCGGTCGAGCCAGAGTTCGCGGTAGTTGCGATTCCAGTCGATGAGGAATCGGATCGCGATCACGATTCCCGCCGCAAGCGCCGCCCATAGCGATATATCCCGAATGTTGAACAGCCATACGACGGGCGCGGCGAGGACGCCGGTAAATACGCTTGCCCGCGCCGAGTGACGGATCGTCAGCACAAGCAGGAGCAAGAGGCCGAAGCAGATCAAAAAGGTCAGCGGGTTGATGGCGAGAAACGCGCCGCCTGTGGTTGCCAGCCCCATGCCCCCGCGAAATTGGGCGAAGACCGGCCAGCAATGTCCCGTTACCGCAAATGCAACGGTCAATACGATAATGAGGTTCTGCCCGGTTTGCACGGCCAGCCAGGTTGGGATAAATCCCTTGGCGACGTCCAGTAGAAAG
>JACPVD010000088.1 GCA_016191895.1 Chloroflexota bacterium
GCCGCATCAATTCTTCAAACGCCGCGAGAACGATATTTTATTGAATCTCGATATCAACGTTGCGCAGGCCGTCCTGGGTGCGGAAGTAAAAGTGCCGACCATCGACGGCGAGGATAAATTGAAGATACCCGCCGGCACACAGCCGGGGAAGATATTCCACCTCAAAGGCAAAGGCGTGCCGCATGTGCGCAATAAGAATCATCGCGGCGACCAGATGGTGATGGTGAATGTGGCGATCCCATCCAAACTGACGAAGGAACAGCGCGAATTGTTCGAGAAGTTGGCTGAGAGTCTCGGCACGACGGTCAAGCCGCAGGAGAAGGGTTTTCTGGATTGGTTGAACGAGGCGTTCGGGGGGTAGGGTGGCAATAGGGGATTCGTAATTGGTGATTGGGAACGAGCGGGGGAGATACGTTCGTTCCCATTTGGGAGAGATTAAGGTAAGAAACCGCCATGTGTGTTATTCTACGAAGTATCGCGCAATCGATGCCTGTTATTTTATATGCAAATGAGGAGTGAGTCGTGTTGTATTCCCCCGCCCCCCTGCACATCCCTGAAAACTTTTTGAGCCTCGCCGTTTCCGCCGCGTGTTGGGTCGTCACCATTTTGACACTCAGCCTTGCAATCTCAAAGACGAACAAATCGCTTGGCGAAAGACAAATTCCGTTGATGGGAATCATGGCCGCGTTCATCTTTGCCGCGCAGATGATTAACTTTCCCGTCGCGGGAGGGACATCCGGCCACTTGTTGGGAGGAGTCCTTGCGGCGGTCATTCTTGGACCGTGGGCCGGGATGCTCGTGATGACGGCTGTGATCGCCCTTCAAGCCCTGCTCTTCCAGGATGGCGGCCTCTCCGTGATGGGTGCGAATATTCTTAACATGGGTCTGGTCACCGCCGCCATCGGATATGGATTGTACCGGCTTGTGTCGAACCGCTCCAGAAAAGTAAAACTTGCCGCAATCGGATTCGCGGCATGGCTCTCTGTGCTGGCCGGTGCTTTGTTCACGTCCTTGCAAATTTGGTTGAGCGGCAACGCCGATTTGAAGATCATTGTTCCGGTGATGCTGTTCATCCATGCCTTGATCGGCGTGGGAGATGCGTTGATTACAGTGGCGGCGATCTCGTTTATCATGCGCACACGTCCCGACCTGCTCGGAGAAGAATCGGAATCTGCAAAAGGCGGACAGGGTTGGGTGTGGGTTGGCGTCGCTGTCACCTTGCTGGTTGTATTATTATCTCCATTTGCGTCCGCTGACCCTGACGGTTTGGAGCGCGTAGCCACTGACTTGGGATTTATCGGTCAGGCGCAATTATCCCCATTCCAAATCATTCCAGATTACACAGTTCCGTTTCTTGGGCAAACCGCCCTCTCCACCGTTATCGCCGGCGTCATCGGCGCGATCGTTGTTGGACTCGTTGCCTACCTCATTGGCCGCGGCGTGAAGGCGAAATCACAGGCTGCCGGTTCGAAATAGTAAAACGCAACACGCGCCACGCATCAATATGCACTTCGACGCCTTCGACCGCTACCACGAAAAAGACAGCCGCCTTCACCGACTCGATCCCCGCGTGAAAGCGGTGATTACGATTGCCTGCATCCTGTCCAATGCCCTGCTTCCCGATGGCGCGTGGATTGCATTCCTGTTTGCGTTTATTTTCCTGCTCGCATTAAATGTCGTTTCCAGATTGGGAATTGCCTATACCTTGAAACGTTCGTTGATCGCCCTGCCGTTCGCGTTGATCGCGTTTTCGGTTCTTTTCTCCACGCCGGGAAATCCGCTTTCCATGTTTCACTTTCTCATGTGGGATTTCACCATCACCGATGCCGGCCTGCTTCGCTTCGTCAGCATCCTTATCCGCTCGTGGCTTTCGGTGCAGATGGCAATTCTGCTCGTGGCGGTTACGCGTTTTCCCGATCTGGTTCACGCGTTGGCGCATTTGCGCGTGCCGCCGATCCTTACCACCATCATCGCCTTTTTGTATCGATATCTGTTTGTGCTGACCGATGAAGTCTTCCGCCTGCTTAGGGCAAGGGAATCCCGTTCGGCGGCCTCCGCAGCCCAACGGTCGGGAGGAGGCGTTTTGTGGCGCGCAAAAGTGGCCGGGGATATGGCCGGTCAACTGTTCCTGAGAAGTTACGAGCGCAGCGATCGCATCTACAACGCCATGCTTTCGCGCGGGTACGCCGGGCATATGTATACGTTGAATCCGCATGAGATGAAGCCCGGCGATTATTTCGCCGCAGCGTTTGCCGTCGCGTTTATTTTTATTATTCAAATTCTTGGAAGGTTCTAATGCCGATCACCCACGCGGAGAACAAATTTATCGCGCCCCGCTCCGAATGCGAAGGCGATGTGTTGCAGGTGCGGGACTTGTATTTTTCCTATCCCGACGGGCACGCCGCGTTGAATGGCGTTTCGTTGAATCTATGCGGCGGCGACAAGGTCGCATTGGTCGGACCAAACGGCGCGGGTAAATCGACTTTGATGCTGCACTTGAACGGGATTTTGAACGGGCGCGGCGAAATCGAAATCGGTGGCAGGCGCCTCACGCGTGACAATCTGCCTGTCATCCGCGCAATGGTCGGGCTCGTATTCCAGAACCCGGACGACCAACTCTTCTCGCCGACCGTGTTCGAAGATGTGGCATTTGGCCCGCTTCACATGGGGCTTCCCGAAGAAGAAGTGCGCGCCCGCGTAGATGCCGCCCTTGAAGCAGTGCGCATGTCCTCGTATCGGGATCGCCTTTCTCATCATTTGAGTGTGGGGGAGAAGAAACGAATTGCGATTGCAACCGTGCTTTCCATGAAACCAAGCCTGTTGGTACTGGATGAACCCTCCGCCGGGCTCGATCCGCGCGCGCGAAGAACGTTGATCAATTTGTTGCGCGAACTTCCCATCACGATGCTCGTCTCGACCCATGATATGAAACTGGTGCAGGAATTATTCCCGCGCACGATCGTCATGGACGAAGGCAAGGTTGTGGCAGATGGATTGACGATGGAGATTCTGGATGATGAAGCATTATTGACCGCGCACGGCCTGGAAAAACCTTGATGCGGTAAAATATTGACATCCAATTTTTTCGAGGCTCTTCATGTTGATCAAACCCACCCTTTCCGTCCTAATCTTTTCCGGCGTTGCTAGAATGGAAGGCTGCTGGCCGAAAGTGATTGCAATGGCGCGCGAAAAGATGGGCGATAAATTTGTGGATAAACGCTGACGTGAAAAGGACTGTGAGATATTTCTCGCGGTCTTTTTTTCTGGTGATGACTCCCCGTCGCAGCCGATGGACTCATCAAGGAGAAGATGAAATGAAACGCTCGCTTGTCTTCTGGTTGGGGCTGATTATCGTGTCCCTGAGTTGTTCGATGATTGCCGGCAGTTCTCCTTCGGAAAAGTTTCAGCAAAGCGCGCTTCCCCAACAGGCGCCGTCAAAAACCTATTACGTCCGCATTGACGGAAGTTCAGCGCAAAACTGCACCGGGCTTGTCGATGCGCCATATCCGGGCAGCGGCGCGAATCAGGCCTGCGCCTGGGATCATCCATTCCGCGCATTGCCTCCCACGGGAACGCCGCTCATCGTCGGGGGAGATACGCTCATCATTGGCGCCGGATCGTATCGTATGGGATATGGCGCGCCCGGCGCGGCCAATTGCGACGCCGGTGGCGCGTTCGATTGTCTCATGCCGCCCATTCCCAGCGGTCCCGATGCGGCGCATCCAACACGCATTCTTGGCGCGGGGTGGAATACCGGCTGCGCAAGCCCTCCCCAACTTTGGGGCGCCGAACGCCCGTGGTTTATCGTCAACCTGACCGATTCCAGCAACGTTGAAATCGGGTGTCTGGAAATCACCGATCATTCCCCTTGTGTCGAATCGCATAGCGGCGGACTCGCTTGCGAACGCGACACCCCGCCATATGGCAATTGGGCTTCCTATGGATTGTATGCGGAGGACTCTTCGAATGTGTATCTCCATGACTTGAATGTTCACGGGCTTGCTTCGGGTGGAGTCCATGCGGGGCGGCTCTCCAACTGGACCGTGGAACGGGTGCGCATTGCAGGGAACGGATCAGCGGGTTGGGATGGCGATCTGTGGGACGATAACGGCGATTCCAATTCAGGCAATCTTATTTTTCGTCATTTCACAGTGGAATGGAACGGCTGCGGCGAAACGTATCCGGGCCAACAGCCAACGGGTTGCTGGGCGCAGTCCGCGGGTGGATATGGCGATGGGTTTGCCACAGGCACAAGCGGCGGAAATTGGCTCATTGAGGATTCGTTGATTCGCTATAACACATCCGACGGCCTGGATTTTCTCTACGTTTCGCAGCCCGGCTCCTCGATCACGATCCGTCGCACGGTCGTGGAAGGAAACGCGGGGAACCAGGTCAAAACATTTCGCGGACCGTTCCTGCTCGAGAGTTCGATCATCGTTGGCAATTGCGGTTTCTTCGATGGACAACCCTTCACCTACAATGTTGACAATTGCCGCGCATTGGGGACGGCTCTGGCAATCGGGCTGGCGGGAGGAGATCAGGCAATCATCACGAATAACACGTTTACAAGCGAAGGCGATTGCCTTGTCACAGCGGAGTGCGAAGGAAGTTGCGGCGGTTCCGAAACTGTGCTTTTGCGAAACAATATCTTTCAGGGACAAACAGATTTCCTGCAACCCTTTGAGCAAACCTGCCTCGTCTATCAGGAGACGTTTGCATCCAACCCGTTCAACATGGATTATTCACTGGTCAACAACGTAAAAGAGGATGCCTGCTTCGGCTCGCACAGCATGTGTGGAGTTTCCCCCGGCCTGACAAATATCTCAGCGGACAACTTCGACGCAAACCTATTACAGGCCAGTCCTGCCATCGACGCCGCGGACAACGCCTCATGCGCCGTCAAAGATGTGCGCGGTCTCTCGCGTCCGCTGGATGGCGATCAGGACGGAGTCTCAGTTTGCGATATGGGCGCGTATGAAGGTCCAGCCATCGCAACGACGTTTGCCGATGTGCCGGCGGATCATTGGGCCTGGCAATACATCGAACGTTTGTATCAGGCTGGCATTACCGGTGGGTGTGGAATTTCCCCGTTGATCTATTGTCCGAGCGTACCGGTCACCCGCGCACAAGTGGCAATCTTTATCTTGCGCGGCATACATGGGAGTGTTTATGCGCCCCCGCCTGCAACGGGCGCGGTTTTCAGCGACGTCCCTTCCGGTTCCTTTGCTGCGGATTGGATCGAGCAACTGGCTGCGGAGGGAGTCACAGCGGGTTGCGGCGGTGGTAACTATTGCCCGGATTCGTCGATCACCCGCGCGCAAATGGCGATCTTCCTCCTGCGCGGCGAGCATGGAAGCGACTACACTCCGCCGCCCGCTACCGGAACAGTCTTCGGCGATGTTCCGACCGACTCCTTCGCCGCAGATTGGATCGAACAACTGGCGCTGGAGGGAATCACAGCCGGTTGCGGCGGCGGAAACTATTGCCCCGGTTTTCCCGTCACTCGCGCTGAAATGGCTGTCTTTCTGGTGAGGGCGTTCGATTTGCCCTGATGTACCGTAAGAGCGCGCGAAGCATGCCCATAACACCCACGCCCCAGTTTTAGAGGTTTCCTGATAAATAAAAAAGACCCCCGAGTTTCGCTTTGCGAAATCCCGGGGGTCTTCTGTGTTCTATTTTTTCTTTCCCTTCTTGCTTTTTTCCTTTACTGTTTTCTTCTTCGCTTTGGCTTTCTTCGGCTTGTTATTCACCGGCAGTTTCTCCAACTCGCTCACCAATTTCTCCAGCACATCGAAACCGCCCTGCCAGAACTTCGCCGAGCGGATGTCCACACCTGCTTCGGTGAGGATTTTCTCCGGCGATTCCGACCCGCCGGCGGAGAGGATTTTTAGATACTTCGGCTTGAACGATTCTCCTTCCGCTTTGAACTGCTGATATAACGAGAGCACCAGCAATTGCCCGAATGCGTAGGCGTACACATAGAACGGGGTGTGATAGATGTGCGGAATGCCCACCCATTCCCATTTGAAATCATCGCCGATGTCGATTGAATCGCCGAACTGTTCTTTCAGATTCTCCATGTATGCGGCGCACAATTCATCCACCGAGGCGTTCTTGTGGATCATTTCATGCGCCTTCTTTTCGAACAACGCAAAATAACTCTGTCGCAGGATCGTGGCGTAGGAGTCGTCCATTTGTTTGAACAGGATGTCGCGCCGGACGGATTCGTCCGTCTCTTCGACCAGCAGTTTGTCGATGAGCACCATCTCCGCAAACGTGGACGCGGTCTCTGCCAGCGGGAGGGAAGCCTGGAATGAGAATGTGTTATGTCCCGCCGCCAGCATCGAGTGAATGGCGTGACCGAGTTCATGCGCCAGAATCGCCACCTCTCGCGCCGTTCCCTGATAGTTGACCAGCACCCAGGGAGTCATCTCCGGCAATACCGACCAGCAGAACGCGCCGCCGGCCTTTCCCTTACGGATCTCGCTATCGAGCCGGTTCTCATCGAAGACGCGTTTTGCCAGCGCGGCCACATTCGGGTCGAAGGCGGAAAATGCGTCCAACACCATGTTGGCGGCGGTATCGAAATCATAGTTTTTCTTGGAACGTGCGACCGGCGCATAAATATCATAGCGGCGCAATTGTTTCATGCCAATGTGTTTGGCCTTCAGCCTGAA
>JACPVD010000089.1 GCA_016191895.1 Chloroflexota bacterium
AAGGTGACAGTCACTTGCGAAGTGACTGTCACCTTAATTTTAGGCCGATGCACCAGAGTAGTTGCTCAAACCCAGAAGCCAAAGCCCGCGCGCAAGGATGGCAAAGAGAAGAGTCATGCCGAGTGCGAAGAGCAGGCTTGCGCCGGTGAGTCGGTTGGTGAGCGCTTCGGCAGGGACCGTGACCGCAAATGCAACGGGGACCAAAAAGGTAAGACCGGTGCGAAGCCAATTGGGGTAGATGCCCACCGGCCAGCGGCCCGCGGCGTAGAGACCTTCAAAGAGATTGCTGATCTCCTGCACGCGAATGACCCAGAACGAAATGGACGTGACCATGAGCCAGACGCAATACAGCATGATCGCGCCCATGATCAACGCGGCGAGAAAGCCGAGTAGTTGAACGATGTCGAGCGCGCCTTTCAATTGATAAAACGCGACGGCGATTACGACAGCCCCAACCAGCACATCCACCAATTGCCAGAAACGAAACTCGCGCACGCTGACGAGCGTTTGCGAGTCGGCGGGTTTGGTGAGCGCGAAATCCAATGTGCCGTTGCGGACATCATCCATGAGACGCTCCATATTGGGCTGAATGACGGAGCGAATGACGCCGCCCATCAGCAAGTGGACGCCCATCACGGCAAGTAACTCGGAGCGCGACCAGCCCGCAAGGTCGGTCACCTGCCCGAAGACAAGCCCGAGGCCGATCAGGCCGGTTGCAACAGAGATAAAGGATTGCAGGAGTTGAATGAAAAAATTGACGCGATACTGCATTTCGTTCAACACGCCGATGCGAAGGTAGGTGAGGGCAAGTTTTATCGCATTCATGATGTCAGCCTCCCACCGCGGAATATTGCCTAACGGCAAAATTCCAAATGATGTTTAGAATGATGATGCCTGAGACGATCCACAGGAGTTGCATTCCAACGCCTGACCAGAGCTGGGATGTTGTCATCGTGCCAACCAGCGTTTCGATCGGGAAAAAGAACGTCCACTTGAACGGCAGGTAATTAGACAGGTTCTGCACCCAGAGAGGCATGAGAGTCATCGGCACGAGGCGGCCGGAGAGAATCAACTCCAGGCCAAAGTACAACTCAAAAATGGCGCTGACACGGGTCGTCCAGAAGGTGATCATGCCCAGCAGGGAAAGCAGGATGGTGCGAATCAGATATGCGCCCCAGATGGCAAGAAAGAAAACGAGCGCCTCCATCCATGTGATATGAAAAGTTGGTTTGAATATCCATGTCAGGATTGCCGCTAATGGAAGCCAAAGGAGGATGACCACAAACTTCCAACCTGCGAAGAACGCCACATCGCCGTGAATGGGATGAATGGGACGCATCAACTCCATCGAGAGCCTGCCTTCACGAATGCGCCACTCCCAGCCGTAGGGCGTAAAAACGATGTTCATGTTACGCACCAATGTCCAGATGATGTAGTAGGCGGCAAACCCGCCAGCCGTGTAACCGCCCGCTGTTCCACCCTGCTGGTTCGCGATGGTAGTCCACACCACCAAATAAATGACGGGTTCCGTGATCATGCCGATCATATAGAAATAATTCGCCATGCTGTATTGAATCTGCTCCAGAATGGAAATTTTCATGGAGGCTAAATAGAAGTCAATGTAGCGTCTCATTTCGACTCCTCGGTGGACGTGAAGACGCTGTCGATCACATCGTCGATGGGCGTGTCTTCCACAGTCAGATCATCCACCTGCAGGTCGGAGAGCAGGCTGGCTGTCACCTGCGAAGTTGTTGCTTTTGAAACGCGCAAGGTGACGCGGGCTCCGTCTTTGGTGAGCACTTCGCCATAGCGGGAAAGATCGATATCCGGGTCGGGCAGGGTGATGCCGAGAGTCTTGTAGGACGAAAACTGTGTGACCAGATTACTGAGTTCGCCGTCGAAAAGCGTATGTCCGTGATGGATGACGATCACCCGCTTGCATAAGGCTTCCACATCGGCCATGTAGTGACTTGTGAGGAGAACCGTCGCGCCCCAGCGCTGGTTATATTCCTTTACAAACACGCGGATGCGCCTTTGCATGGTCACATCCAGGCCAATTGTCGGCTCGTCGAGAAAAAGAACCTTTGGGCGATGAAGCAACGCGCCGACGATCTCCATTTTCATTCGCTCACCAAGCGAGAGATTGCGAATGGGTTTATTGACCAAATCCTTTAACTCCAGCAGGTCGATGAAGTCGTCGCGGGTCTGTTTGAACTCGGAGGTTGGGATGTTGTAAATCGCCCGTTGCAACTCGAACGAGTCGATCGCGGGCAAGTCCCACGAAAGTTGGTTGCGGTTGCCCATCACCAGCGCCACCTGCCGCAAATAGGCATGCGGGCGTTTTGCCGGGTCGAAGCCCAGCACGTTCACTGCGCCGGAGGTCGGGTGCAACAATCCGCTCAGGACTTTGAGGGTGGTGGTCTTTCCCGCGCCGTTTGGGCCAAGGAAACCCACCACTTCGCCGGGCTCGATGTTGAATGAGATATCATCCACCGCCTTGACGGTGCGGTACTTGCGATTGATCAAACTGGCGACAGCGGCTTTGAGTCCGCCTTCGCGCTCGGGGACTTTATAGTGCTTCGATAAATTGGAAACGGAAATTGTGGAAGTCACAGGGGATTCTCCTTTTCCCTCACCCTTACCCTCTCCCTTTGGGAGAGGGAATTCCCCCCTCTCCGCTCGTCGGGGAGGGGCCAGGGGTGGGGCTTGCAAAATAAGTTGTTAAACGAAAAACCGCAGGGCGATACGCCTGCGGCAATATGCAAAGGAGCATATCGGGTTAGTAAAACGACCCGCGCGGAGGCGCATCATGGACATGGGGAAAACTGAATTTTGCTGTCATGGGAACGACCTCCTTTCCTTGTTGAGATGGGCGCAAGTGTAGCACAAACCAAATTTAAGGGCAAGAAATTCTCTGGTATAATCCCCGCCCGTGACTGGTCCCGCTCTACGGTAAAGCCTCTTTAGAGGATTAAGCTGTGGGCGTGGAGACCTGCAAATCTATCAAAGAAAGGAAGCATACGTCATGCCGCTTGCAAAAGAAGTCAAGACCAAGGCGATCGAGGATTTTCATCGCCACGACAAGGATACCGGTTCGCCCGAAGTGCAAATCGCCATCCTGACCAACCGCATTACCCAGCTCACCGAGCATTTGCGAAACAACAAGCAGGATCAATCCTGCCGGCGCGGTTTGCTCAAATTGGTCGGCTCACGCCGCCGATTGCTCACGTACTTGCGCACCAGCAACTACCAGAGTTATCTCAGCGTTACCGATCGATTGCAACTCCGCCGCAAATAGTACGTCCGTGTTAGACCCTAAAGGTCTTGGAGACCTTTAGGGTCTTTGTTAAAAACCCGCCGTCAGGAATTGAATAGCGCGAACAACCCTGTTGTTCCCACTCTTCAGTCCCTGACCAGATGCGGGAAAACTGTAAGTCGGAATTAATTCCGACCTACTCAACAGGAGACAAAAAATGAAACCCGAAGGAAAACGTTACTCAACCGTTGTTGGTAACAAGACAATTCACATTGAAACCGGCCGACTTGCCGGGCAGGCCGGCGGCGCATTGACGCTTGGCATCGACGACGCGATCGTATTCGCATCCGCCACCATGGGCGGCGTGCGTGATGGAATCGACTTCTTCCCGCTCAGCGTGGAATACGAAGAAAGGCTGTACGCCGGCGGAAAAATCCCCGGCTCGTTCTTCCGCCGTGAAGGACGCGCCTCGACCGAGTCGATCCTTACCGCGCGCCTTACCGACCGCCCCCTGCGCCCGCTGTTTCAAGACGGCATGCGCAACGAGGTGCAGGTCATCATGTACTCTTTCTCGTCCGATGGAATCAACCCACTGGATATTCTCGCGATCAACGCCGCTTCCACCGCGATCATGATCTCGGATATTCCCTGGGGCGGGCCCGTCGGCGCGGTGCGAATTGGCCGCGTAAACGGCGAATTCGTCGTCAACCCGACCTTTGCCGAAATCGAAGCGTCCGATCTTGACCTGCGGCTGGCCGGCACGAAAGACGCCATCCTCATGGTGGAATGCGGCGCAAACGAAATCCCCGAAGATGTAATGGCGCAGGCGCTCGATCTCGGCCATCAATCCATTCAACCGATCATCGATCTGCAACTTCAATTCGCCGCGGAAATCGGCAAGCCGAAGCGCGAAGTTAAGTTATATATCCCCACAGAAGATGTGAAGAAGAAAGTATTCGACCGCGTCGCTCCCGCGATGAATGAACTGCTCGACAAGCCTCTTTCCAAAGTGGAATTTTATACGGGCATGGCGACGATCAAACAGGAAGCCGAAGCCGAGCTTTGCACCGTCCCCGAAGGCGCGGACGCTTCCAACTACCTGACAACTGCCTCGTTTCGAGAGGCCTTTGAACTCGCTGAACAATCCGTCGTGCGCGAACGAATCCTCGGCATGGGCAAACGTCCCGATGGCCGCGCTCCCACGGAAATCCGCCCAATTTGGTGTGACGTGGGCATCTCCCCGCGCGCGCATGGAACCGGTCTCTTCACCCGAGGCGAGACACAGATATTATCCTTTGCCACTCTCGCCACATTGGGCGAAGCGCAAGAATTGGATAACCTCTCCCCGGTTAAAACCAAACGCTACATGCATCACTACAACTTCCCGCCGTTTTCTACGGGTGAGGTCAAACCCCTTCGCGGCCAGAGCAGGCGCGAGGTCGGGCATGGCGCGCTGGCGGAGCGCGCGTTGGAACCGGTCATCCCTGCGGAAGAATCCTTCCCATACGCCATTCGCGTCGTCTCTGAAGCCTTATCCTCAAACGGCTCAACCTCGATGGGATCGGTCTGCGGATCGACTCTTGCGCTGATGGATGCCGGTGTGCCGATCAAGGCTCCCGTCTCCGGTGTTGCGATGGGTCTCATTACCGATGCGACAGGCCGCTACAAGATTTTGACCGATATTCAAGGCACCGAAGATCACCTCGGCGACATGGAT
>JACPVD010000090.1 GCA_016191895.1 Chloroflexota bacterium
ACTTTGATCCGCCGAAAAGAAACCCGCTCGCAGGTGGGGCTGACAAGACAGGAACGCCGCGAGAATGTCCGTCAGGCGTTTTGTGTTGGGGAAAATGTAAAAGGGAAGAGTATTCTTCTCTTGGACGATGTCTCCACGACAGGCTCGACCCTCTCCGCCGGCGCAAAGGAGTTGTACTCATCCGGCGCCAAACACGTATTTGCGTTGACAGTCGCCCGCGCGTTGCCTCATCATGGTTTGACGCATGCGTAGGCGTTTTGTGTTAATACTTTTCACCCCAAAAGGAGGACGTTATGTCCAACAAAGTGGAAGTTCAGACACGCAACATCAGATTGACCGACAAGATCGAAGAGTATGTAAATAAAAAGGCGGGAAATCTCGACCATTACCTGCCCGCCATCGAAGAGGCGCGGGTGGAACTTGCTCATCACCAGGCCGCGCGAAGCGCTACCGATCGAAACGTGGCGCAGGTCACCGTGTATGGCAAGGGATTTACCCTTCGCACCGAGGAGCGCGCAGACGAGGCGCTGGCCGCCTTCGACCAGGCGCTGGATAACATGCAAAGACAGATTGAACGATATAAGGGCAAGCATTATCACGGGCGCGGAGATGGGCGTTCCGCCGCTGAAGCCGCCGAGGCGATTTACGACGACGAAACGGGCGAACTCTCGCCGCTGGTGGCGCGGAAGAAAAAATTCGTCCTCTACCCGATGGATGAGGACGAGGCGATCGTGCAGATGCGCAATCTCGGGCACGATAATTTCTTTGTGTTCTATAACGTGAGGACCAGCAAGATCAATGTGTTGTATCGCCGTCGCAATGGAAGTTATGGGTTGATCGAGCCCGAACTTGGCTAAATTGAATAAAAAACTGGTCTGATGGAAAACCATCAGACCAGTTTTTTTATTATTCTACCGGGCTTTGTTTTTCGAGTTGGTTATATCTGATCTCGAACAGGATAAAGCAAAGCAAAAGCACACCCCATGAACCAACCTGTCCCTGGCGCAGGTTGGTGAGGATAAAGGTACCATCACCACGAAAGGCCTGGATGAAGAGTTGCGAAGCCGCTGTCAGCGCGGCGAAGGTGAGGAAGAGAAGGCCGGGGCGGGAATCATGTTTTTTAGGCCAGAGCAGGATGAAGGTCAGGGTGGAGGCGAGGGCCTCGTAGATTTGGGTCGGGTGGCGGACTGCATTCCAGAGGTTGATTCCCCAAGGCAGGCTGGTCTCTTTTCCAAAGGCCGTGCCCGCGGCAAGGTGGCTTAATCCCAACCCGATAGCAAGGATCGCGAAGAAGGGAGTGAGGGCGTCGAGGACATTCCAGAAGGGAAGTTGTTTCCGCTGGCCGTGGATCAGGCCGAAGATGAAAGCGGCCGCGATGCCGCCGAGTGAGTCGAAGAGATCGGGGTTGATGGAGAATGCGCTGAGCGGGGTTTTGGAAAATATGGAAATGTTTTGCAGGATGAATGAAACGCGCCCGCCGACGATGAAAGCGAGGATGCCGTAAAAGAGGATGTTGTTGATGTGCGCTTTTTCGACGCCGTGACGTTCGGTGCGCCTTTCGGCAAATAAAAGCCCGATCCATGCGGCGATGATGAGCAGGATCATGTGGCGGGGCGGCGCAAAGAGTTCGCGGAATAAGGTGAGCATATTATTTCAGTAGGCGTTCAACACGTGCGCGAAGCAGGGCCTCAGACATGGGCCCGCCGATGACAACATCGTCGATGACGCCGTTGCGGTTGATGAAATAGGATGAGGGCAATGAGTTTAGCTGGTAGGCCCTTGCCACGTCGCCGGTTTCTTCGAGAAGGATGGGAAACGTGAGACCGTATTGTTCTGTAAATGGGACGATGTTGAACGGGTCGTCCTGGTATGTCATGTTGATGGCGAGAACAATAAAGCCCTGGTCTTTATATTCGAGATATACCTTTTCGATGGCGGGCATTTCGGCGCGGCAGGGCGGGCACCATGTCGCCCACAGGTTGACAAGCACGGCCTGTCCGCGCAATTCGGATAATGTGTATTTTTCGCCGCTTGCGGTGGAGAGGGCGAAATCGGGCGCGGTAAACCCGGCCTGCGGTGCGGACATATCTACCGCTTCGCCTGTTTTGCCTCCCGAGAGGATGATCCACGATGCGCCTGCAATCAGGGTCAGGATATAAAGAATGATGCGCTGGTTCTTTTGCATGGTTGGAGTATACATGAATTGGGTGTCTTCTCAATAAATTGGGGTGCGGGGTGTTTTGAGCGCGTGAAGCGCGCTCAAAACACCCCGTTTTTCCCTTCTTTTTGAAAAGATACAGAATTGAGGTGTAAAATAGATATACATTCTACCTGTCTACCCGTTTTCTTTATTCCTTACCCATGCTTTTTACCGACACCCTCTTCACCGGCATCGACCTTGCCTCCGGGCGCAAATCCATCACCTATGCGGCGTTGGATAAAGGCCTGCATGTGATCGCGCTTGCGGATGGCTCGCTGGATGACGTGACCGCGTTCCTTGCCGGGCAAAGTTCGGCGGTGACGGCGGTCAACGCGCCATCTGGACTCAACCGCGGGCTGGTTCGCGCGAAAATGAAAAAGGAAACCCTGACGCCGATTCAGATCCGCAAGGCGGACTTGCGCGCGGCGGAGCATGAACTGCGCCAGCGGGGAATCATGGTTGCGCGGACGCATTCGACTCTCAGCGTGTGCCCGGCGTGGATGAAGGCGGGGTTCGGGTTGTATCGAAAACTCGAAAAGGCGGGCTTTACCAAATACCCGGAAACAAACGAGGCATATCAGGTCATGGAGACAAATCCGCTTGCGGGGTTTGCCGCGCTGGCGGGTGTCGTGCCTTTGGCAAAGTCGTCGATTGAGGGGCGGTTGCAAAGGCAGTTGATCTTGTACGAATGCGGATTGCAGATCAAAGACCCGATGGATGTGTTCGAGGAGATCACGCGCTATAAGATCTCCAAAGGGATTTGGCCGGCGGAGTTGTTGTATTCCGTGGAGCAACTTGACGCGTTGGTTGCCGCGTACACAGCATGGATGGCGGTCGAGCGGCGCGAAAAGACAGTCAGCGTTGGGGATGCGGAGGAGGGACAGATCATGTTGCCGGTTGCGGAGTTGAAGGAAAGATATTAACTTTTTCGCGGCGATAACGGCGTGTGTGCCCTGATGTAATCTTCCAACACTTCCGGCACAATGGTGGGAACTTCGAACTCGATGGTTTCAAACGGAATGACAAGATACTCGATACGGTTTGAAAACTCCATGTCGGTGGCGGCAACGAGGTATGTTTCTTCGTCTGTGATGATTTTTCCCTGATATTCGATTTCAAACCCATCCTTTCCGTTGACGATTCGCGCCCCGCCAACGTGAGGCATGCCGACAGACCGTCCCCGCAGGGAATGAAGTTTTCGCTCCGCGTTTTCAGGCTTCAAGGCCTCGCGGACGAATTGTTTGATCTGGCTTCCTGTTAACTTGATCCATGCCGGGTTGGCGGTGGAACGGATGGCGGTGAACAGTTGGCCTTGTGTCAATGCCCCTTGTTCGAGCCCGGTTTCCCAATGCCCGGCAAGGACAAGGGAAAAATCGGCATTCTTCACCCGTTCCAGCAGCGCATCGGCAAGCAGGTTGCCTGCGGCACATTCGCGGTCGTCGGCGAGGTCGAAAGACTCAGCCAGGATTCCGATTTCACGGCTCATGATTTGCTGTGCGCGCGCCCGTTCTGACTCGACTACGCTTTGAGTATGCGGATCAGGCGATATCGATTCGTCTATGGGGATGAGAGTCGACTCGAAGTGGGTTATTTTTCCATTGGCAGGATCAATTGTCAGGTCGATTCGACCGAGATGCTTTCCGTGTTCCCCGGCTTGTGCAACAATCGTCCCGCTGATCTGCAATGGCGGGTCGAGCAGGTCATGGCTGTGACCGCCGATCAAAAGGTCGATGCCACTGATATTTTCCGCCACGCGTTTGTCGTCGCGCAAACCGAGATGCGAAAGCAGGAGAATGGTTTGCGCTCCCTGCGCGCGGACCTGTTGTATGAGGCCCGGCAGCATATCGTCGGGTAAGGCAACATTCATTTTGAAAAAAGTGTTGTAGCCTCCGCCCGGGTCGGTCATGCCGATGATGCCGAGTTTGAACGTTCCGAAATCGTGGATCGTGTATGGTTCGAGGCCTTCCGCCAGTTTATGGTCTTGACCAATAAAATTTGCGCACAACAACGGCCGACCAAAATGTTTTGCGAGGTCGGCGACCGCCTGCGGGCCATAACGCATCGGGATTGCGTTTCCGAGCGCGGCATAGTCGCACCCTGCGCCGCGCAGGATGGCATTCATTGCGCTGCCTTTCGTGAGACTGCTTTCGAGAAGTATCGTGTCTTCCGAGTCGCCGGCGTCCACGAAAAGGCAATGCCCATTTTCCCCGTTCACTTCGCTTCGGATATCCCGGACAAGGGTTGCAATCCTTTCGAGTTGCGATACCCGTCCGTGAATGTCGTTGGTGTGTAGAATGACAAGTTTCATCGCGCCTCCATCGCTGGATATTTTACAGGATATTCATGTGCGGATGGTAAAATATTCGCCATGACAGCACAAGACCTTCAAACTCGCGCAATCAACACCCTTCGTTTCCTCTCTG
>JACPVD010000091.1 GCA_016191895.1 Chloroflexota bacterium
CGCACTTATGCGCTTGCGCTCCCCGCGGGCATGGCGTTGATCGGATTCCTGCGATCGGCCTTTTCCTACAACCCATACGGACTGCGATTATTGTTCGGTCCCCTTTCGAATTTTGCCTGGGGTCGCGGAAAGGCCGCACTCGAAGATCACGAACAGGCAAGACGATACGCCTTCTGGATCGTCGGCGCGCTGTTCCTGTTCAACCTGCTCGTCAGCGTCAAATTCGCCATGCGTTAAACCGCCTTGCAACTTACCGCGGGGCATAGTAAACTACGACCCATGAACGCCAGACCCGACTTCCCAATGGTGACAATGACCATGGCCATGCGCGTGATGCGAATGGAGATGTTTTGCCGCGCCAAGTGGAACGCACGTTAGGTCTGTAATCCCTGAACGAAAAACGGGCTGTCCATTTCGCGGACGGCCTTTTTGTTTGTAAGAGCAGATGATGGAAAATGGATGGTGGTTAATGGTGTCTTTAACGTAATAGCCCATTCGAAGCGAGTATTGTCATCCATCTACAATCTATTATCCATGAACTATTAACCATGATCCAATCACGGAGTTACCTATGACTGAAAACATCCTAATCGCCGTTGCCTGGCCTTATGCCAATGCCGAGATCCACGTCGGAAACCTGACCGGCTCCCACCTGCCCGGGGACATTGTGGCGCGTTATCATCGCCTGAAAGGGAACAATGTGCTGATGATCACCGGCACCGATTCACACGGCACGCCCGTAACCCTCGCCGCCGATAAGGCAGGGAAACCGGTCGAGGAAGTGTATAAGTTCTACCATGACGGATTCATTGAGTTGTTCCAGAAAATCGGAATCACTTACGACCTGTACACCACCACGCACAGCGAAAATCATTTCAAAGTTTCGCAAAGCATCTTTTTGGCGCTGCTGAAAAACGGTTTCCTGTTCAGGAAGACTGAGCCGCAATGGTTCTCGCCCGGGTTGAATCGCTTTTTGCCCGATCGCTACATCGAAGGGACGTGCTATATCTGCGGCACGGAAGGCGCGCGCTCCGATCAGTGCGATGCATGCGGGAATGTTCTCGACCCGACGAAACTCGTCAACCCGAAGTCGAAAGTGGAAGGGGATACGTCGTCGCCGGAGTTGCGCGATACCGAACATTTTTACATCGACCTGTCCAAACTCGAACCCGATGTCAAAAAATATCTCACCGACCGCGCCGATCATATGCGCGATACGGTGCTGGGCGAATCCTTGCGCAAGATCGAAGCCGAGGGCCTCAAGCCCCGCGCCATTACCCGCGACCTCGATTGGGGAATCCCTGTCCCGGTAAACGATGCGGGTTGGGAGACAAAAAAACTATACGTGTGGTTCGAAGCCGTGATCGGGTATCTCTCCGCGCCCATTGAGTGGAGTCAGGTGTCGGGTAGGAAGGATGCGTGGCGCGAGTGGTGGATCAATCCCAAGGCCAAGCAATTCCATTTTATCGGCAAGGACAATATCTTCTTCCATACTTCGTTGTGGCCTGCCGAGTTGATGGGAGTTGGAAGCGCGTTCATGGAAATCTTCGCGGATGAAGAAGTCCCGTTAATCCTTCCGTATGACGTACCCGCCAATCAATTCATGAATCTCGAAGGGAAAAAGATCAGCGGCTCGGGTAATTGGGGCGTGTGGGGACGCGACGCGCTGACCCGCTTCGACCCGGACGCCATCCGCTATTATCTGACCGTGAACATGCCTGAAACCAAAGACAGCGATTGGGATTGGGCAGAGTTTGTGTCGCGTAACAACAATGAACTCGTGGCAACGTGGGGCAACCTCGCCAACCGCGTGCTTTCGTTTTGCTACAAACATTGGGAAGGTCACGTTCCTTCTGTGGATATCAACACGCTTCGCGACTCCGACCTGAACCTGCTCGCCATAATTGAAAACGGATTCGCCACTGTGGGCGCGGAACTCGAAGCCGTGCGCCTGCGCTCCGCATTGAGCGAAGCGATGAAACTCGCCACGGTCGTCAATCAATATCTCGATGTCAACGCGCCGTGGTCGGCTGTGAAGACAGATAAGGATGGCGCGGCAAAAACCGTCTACACCGCGCTCAAAGCCATCGACTCGCTCAAGGTGATGTTCGCTCCCTTCCTGCCATTCACCTGCGAAAAACTGCATGGATTCTTCGGTTACGAAACGCCGATCTTCGGCGAGCAGTACACCGAGGACGTGACCGATTCACTTGGGACGCATAAGGTGCTCAGATATCGCCCTTCGACTTCGCTCAGGGCGGAGTGGAAACCCAGCGAGTTGAAGCCCGGGCAGAAGTTGAATCAGCCATCTCCGCTGTTCAAGAAACTGGAAAATGAAGTGATCGATGTGGAGAGAGGAAGATTGGGAAAGTAGCCCGCGTGCTATAATCACTTTAGAGGTGTGCCATGACTCTTGTAACGTATGAAGGCGTTGTCCAAAAAGGCAGTATCCTATTAAATGAAGGAGCGCAGTTACCTGAAAATGCGAAGGGGTACGTGATTGTCACTGAAGAAGTGATTCATGTAACGCTCGACAACAGAAAGAAGCCCGTACAGATTCTTTCGCCGCATTTTGTCCGCCGGGAAGATGCGGCTCACTTTGAATTGACCGTTACCGAGGAAAAGCCCGATGCCCGAGTATGACTCTGAAAACTATGACCCGCCCGCGCCAGTTGCTTATGTAACGCTTCGGAATCAAGCAACTGGCGATGTTGTGTCTTATGTTCCCATGTTAATTGATACGGGCTCGGATGCCACTTTATTGCCATTAGACGCAGTCGGGAAACTTGGCGTCAAGGTTGAGGAAGATACCGGCTTTGAAGTTCAGGTATTTGACGGAGATACGAAATTCCTGAGAATCGCAAGGCTTGATTTGCTTGTCCTCGGCAAAACGTTCAAGGGCGAGTATCTACTGGTAAACCGCCCCATAGGGGTTTTGGGAAGGAATATTCTGAAAGAACTTCGGATTTTATTCGATGGTCCGCGCGGGGAGTGGAGCGAGCAGAAATAATTGACATGTCAACGGGTTGAAGCCCGGGCAGAGGTTGAATCAACCCGCTCTGCTGTTCAAGAAAATGGAAATGAAGTAACCGACTTGGAGCGAGGAAAATTGGGAAAGTAAAACAAAATCGGATGCCGCAACAGCATCCGATTTTGTTCATTTGATTATCTTGTATTACCGTTTTGCCACTTCCGCCACAGCGCCTACTTCTTCGAACTGTTTTTTGGCTTTCATGGCAAGTGATTTATCTGTTGTTACGAGAATTGTGGCATTTTGAGTTTCCGACAAAGCCTTCGCTTCCGCCAAATCAAGTTTGGTAAATTCGCGGATAACTTTGATTGCATTTATTTTTACAGATACTCCCGCCTTCTCAATGGATAGCAACCTAACGACATACTCCGTGTTCTGGGCAGGAGATACCTTCGATGCGGATGTTTTTATTCCCAGCGCGTCCGCCCGCAATTGCAGACTCGCCAACAGGCGCTCGTATGCCCAGTCGCGCCGATCCATGGGGAAATAGTCTGCATAGTGGTAGGTCCGTAATTTTCGCGGCGGTTCGCATTCTTCCAAACGGACAGGCAGGATAAAGATGGTTCCTTCCGGCTTTTCGAGAGCGATATCCAATACGAAACGCAATTCTTTTTGGATATATCCTTCCTTGCTGACCGATCCTTTTGTCAGCGAAACGATCACCGCGTCTGAAGTATCGAGGGCTTTTTCGATCTCAAATTCCCAATCCTGGCCGGGGAGTAGTTTCTCCTCATCCAGCCAGGCGTCGATCCACGGTTCGGATTGTAGGCGTTTGTATAACTCACGGACGGTGGGTTTGTCTTGTGATGAGTGACAGATGAATACATGGAGTTTGCGAGGTTCAGTCATTGTGTGTTTTTGCCTTACTTCGTCACCGACACCGCGCATCGGACGCCGACATAAGCGAGCGTGGAGGCCTGGGGAAGCTTGAGTCGGGTATCGACTCGAACATTGCCAGCGTTACTGCCGGAATGCCACGAACCGCCGCGGGCGATACGGTCATCCAGCGAGTCGGGGTCTTCGCGGCCATCTGTGGGATCGTAGGGATAATAATCGAACAGGGAATTTGTCCATTCCCAGACGTTGCCCGCCATGCCATAAATGCCATACACGCTTTGTCCTTTTTCATGCTGGCTGACGTCGGTTGTGTCGCCGACGCACCCGGCGATATTTCCAAAACCGCAATCGGCTTTATCGTTGCCCCAGGGATAGAGACGTCCATCTGTGCCGCGGGCGGCTTTTTCCCATTCGGCTTCGGTGGGCAGGCGCGCGCCTCTCCATTCGCAGTAGGCGTTCGCCATTTTCCAATCGATGTAGATGACGGGAAAGTTTTTGTAAACGTCGTTGCCGAAATAGGTTTCGCGCGTGGCCGTTCCCAGCCTTGCGGGTTTGCGGCATTCGACGGCGTAGACGCAGGCATCGTACATTTCATTTGTCACTTCGAATTTGTCAATGTAGAACGCATCCACGTAAACGGTGTGGGCGGGGCGCGAGCCGACGTCGCCGGTGTCGTCACTGCCCATGGTGAATTCGCCGGCGGGAATCAGGCGCATGGTGACGTTTCGATTGTCCTTGATTTCGACCGGATTGATGTCTTCTGTCGGCGCGGGGGTGTCGGTTGGGGCGCTTGTGGAGGTTGCGATCGCTTCTGTGGGAGGAATATTCGTGACAGTGGGGGAAGGCAAAATTTGTTGCGTGGCGGTCGGTTCGGGGGCCACGGAAATGTTTCCGTTCAGGATCATGTATGCGCCGCCGGCGACCAAAAGCCCAATGACGCCGATGACGCCGATAACGATCAGGGTGGCGAATGATTTTTTTGGCGAACCAGTTTGCAGGTCGGCAGTGGCGCGTTTTTTGTCCACCTTGCCTGTCATTTGTTCGCGCAGTTGCTTTGTCCCGGTTGTGGATGCGGAAACCGACTTGCCGTCGAGCAGGTTTTGCAGTTCGTTCACAAAGACATGCATGTTGGGGTAACGATGCGCGGGTTCCTTGGCGAGCGCTTTGAGCACAACCGATTCCACATCCTGCGGGAGGTCGGGGATATAGGATTTGGGAAGGGGCAGGGATTCAGTGGCCTGTTTGAGCAGGACGCCGGCAGGGGTGTCTGCGGTGTAGGGGCGATGGCCGGTGATCATTTCGTAGAGAACAACGCCCAGCGAATACAAGTCGGATTGCGGGGTGGCCTCGCCTGTCCACTGTTCGGGAGCCATATAATCAGGCGTGCCGAGGCCGGTGCCGGAACTGGTGAGATGGGTGGATTCTTTTTCCTGCGCCCCGAAAATTTTTACGAGCCCGAAATCGGTGAGCATGGGCTGGCCTTTTTCGGTGAGCAAAACGTTGGATGGTTTTACGTCGCGGTTGATGATGTTGAGGTCGTGGACGTATTCCAATGCCTGGGCGATGGGAAGCGCCATTTGCACTGCGTCGCGCCAGGGGATGGGCCTGCCGAGTTTTTCTTTGAGCGTGCCGCCGGGCAAATACACCATGACGAGATAGGGGGCGCCTTCGTATTCGCCATAGTCGATCACGCCGACGATGTTGGGGTGCGAAAGCCTGCCCAGCGATTTGGACTCGCGTTCGAATCGCTTGAGGAGCATTTCCATATCTTCGGGTGGGAAGGCGTCGCGGCGGATGACTTTTATCGCCACTTCGCGTTCGAGGCGCGTATCATAGGCCTTGTAGACGGTCGCCATGCCGCCTTCGCCGAGCAATTCAAGGATTTGATAACGCCCAAAATTTTGACCAATCAGCCGCGACATACGGGGTTCCTTTTTTCGGGGTTGGGAATGCGCCACTCACCTTAAGCAGTCCCCATACGGGGATGATATGCGTCGCGCCAAACGGGTCGGAGTGTCCAATAAACCGGCCGAATCTACTCGTAAGACTCGTCTATTTCGGGCTGGTGCGACGCACCCCCGCGTAAGGTGAATGAGTCAATTATACGCGACATCATTGGGATGTACTAATGCTTTACCCGGCCTTCGAAAGTTGTTCGATCTCACCACCCGTCAATTCGATATCCGCCGCGTTGAAATTTTCGGCGATGTGAACCGGGTTTGCAGACATGGGAATGGTGATGACTCGCGGCTGTGAAATGATCCACGCCAGCGCGATCTGGTGGACGGTGGCCTGATGCGCCTTTGCAATCGACTCGAGCGCTGAATTGCTTCGCATCCTTCCCTCGTCGACGGGAGAGTAGGCGGTAAAGAGAATGTCGTTGCGCTGACAGTAATCCAGTACGCCGTTTTTGACGTAGGAGCGATCGGAAAGGCTGTACGGGACTTGATTCGTGAGAATGGGCGTTTCAGAATGTGCCTGCGATTCCTTGAGCAGTTTCAGGTTGAAATTGCTCACGCCAAGATGCCTCACTTTTCCCTCGCGCGCGAGTTTATTCAACGCGCAAAAGGTCTCTTCGAGTTTCATGCCAACGGACGGCCAGTGGATGAGATACAGGTCAAGGTAGCCCATTTGCAGGCGGCGCAGGCTGTTTTCGCAGGAGGACAGCACGGCATCGTATTTCAAATGCGACGGCGTGACTTTGGATGTGATGAATAAGGATTCGCGGGGAATATTCGATTCGCGGATGGCGCGGCCAAGCAGTTCTTCGCTGTGACCATCCGCGTACATTTCGGCGGTGTCGAAGTGGGTGTAGCCGGTCTCCAGCGCGGAACGCAGGGCGGCCATCGAAACGGAATCCATTTTCAGGTCGGGCGAGGAACCGCCCCCGATTTTCCAGGTGCCAAAACCGATCCTGGGGATTTTCAAATTGCGGATGGATTCGTATTTCATGTCAATCCTGCACGATGGCCGTGACTTCGATCTCAACCAGCATGTCGGGATTGATGAGCGCTTTGACTTCGACCATGGTGGACGCGGGTTTTATGTCTTTGAAGACTTCCCCGTGCGCCCGGCCGATCTCCTCCCAGCGGCTGATGTCGGTGACGAACATGCGCGTGCGAATCACGTCATTGAGCGACGACCCTGCCGCGATCAGCGCCTTTTCGATTTTTGCAAAAATAAATTTCGTTTGCTGATATGGATCGTTAAGGCCGACGATGGTTCCATTTTCGTCGATGGCGGTGGTGCCTGCGGTTTCGATCACATTGCCGATTCGCACGGCGCGCGAATAGCCGACGATGTCTTCCCATTTTGTGCCGGATGAGATGTTGAGTCGTTTGGTCATGGCATCCTCAACTCACAAAGTCCGGGTAATTCCTCACGATCTCGCCATACTCCCACGACGTTTCCTCCCTGCTTCTATTGCCGGCCGTCATTGCAAGGTCGAGCGATAACAGCCGCCCCACGCATTGATTGCCGCGGGACAGCCTGTCTTCGAATGGTTTTTTGAACGCGCTGCCGATGGTGGCGACGAAACTAAACGCCGCCACAAGGATGCAAGCCAGCCTCCATCCGCCATCGCTGATAATGGATTCCGCCGGGGGAATCAAATTGTTTCCTCCGACAATGGATGTGAGTCCCGCAAGGAACGTGGCCACGGCGGGGGTAATGACATTGAACGCAAATAACCCCGTGTCGATTCTTGCGACGGTGGCGGTCTTCTGCCTGGCCTTGCCCAAGGCGGTCTTTATGGATTCTGAAAGTTGGGTTTGTTCCTGCGGTTTGATATCGGTCATGCGAGTCTCCATGATTTTATTTCGCTACTATACTTCAATCCATGCGACAAATCAATATAAACTGTTCGCCCGCAGTTGAACTGCGGGCGAAACGATACTGCGGGTTGTATATTTGAAAAACCTTATGCCGCCACAGCCGTTTGTTCCTTTGCGCATTCAAACCCCCCGCGCAGGGCTTCGTAATTCTTCGGAAGCAGGTGTTGATGCCGCTCCGGCAAATGCGCCTTGAGGGCGGCTTCGATCATTTCGACGGTTATTTCAGGCAATGCCGCCAGCAATGCGCCGACAGCGACCATGTTGGTTAATTTCCTGTCGCCGATTTGTTCAGCGATCTCGTTTGCGGGAATGAAGATTGCATTGATATCGTCGCGCTTTGCGCCGCGATCCACCATCGACTCGTTCACAACCAGGGTCCCGCCGGGTTGCATCAATGCCTCGTATTTGTCGAAGGATGGCAGGTTCAACGCGATAACCAGCGGCGGATGTTTGACCAGCGGCGAGCCGATCTCCTGATCCGCGATGACGACGGTGCAATTTGCCGTGCCGCCGCGCATTTCGGGACCGTAGGATGGAATCCACGTTACCTCTTTGCCCGTGTCCATGGCTGCATACGCAACGACCTGCCCTGCAAACAAAACACCCTGCCCGCCAAAACCTGAGATGATGATTTCTTTTTGCATGTGTTCACTCCGTGAACAGAGAGTAGAGATTGGATATTGGATGGCAGTCCTCGCGCCCCATTCGCCATGTACTAATCCCTACTCATCCATTCTCTTATATCTTAATCTGCTTGATCGCTTCGCTGATCTTGTAATCGCCCAGCGGATATGTGGGAATCATATGCTCTTCCACAAACTTCAGTGAATTGACCGGCGTCATGCCCCAGTTCGTAGGACACGTGGAAAGCAATTCGACCATCGAGAAGCCAAGTCCGCGCGCTTGCGTTTCGAAGGCCATGCGGATGGCTTTCTTCGCCAGGCGGATATTCTTCGGGTCGTGCAGGGAGCGGCGCACGCAATAGCCCACGCCTTCCAGCGTGGAGAGCATTTCCGAAACCTTGATCGGATATCCCTGCGTTTCCACATCGCGGCCGTTGAAAGATGACGTGGTCTTCATGCCGGGCAGGGTGGTGGGCGCCATTTGCCCGCCGGTCATGCCGTAGTTGGCGTTGTTGATGAAGATCACGGTAATGTTCTCGCCTCGCGCCGCCGCATGGACGATCTCGCCCATGCCGATCGACGCCAGATCGCCGTCGCCTTGATAGGTGAATACGATGCGATCCGGCATTACGCGCTTCACGCCGGTTGCCATTGCGGGGGCGCGTCCATGCGGCGCTTCGACAAAGTCTGTATCGAAATAATTGTAGGCAAACACCGCGCATCCCACCGGTGCAACGCCGATCGTTCTATCGGTCGCGCCCATTTCTTCCAACACTTCCGCGATCAGCCGATGCGCCACGCCATGCGTGCAGCCCGGGCAATAATGCGTGGGCGTTTCCGTAAATCCTTCGGGCCTTTCGTACACTAAATTTTCAGTTGCCATATTTTTCCTCTTGATCCGTCCTGAGCGGAGCCGCACGCTCTTGTTTTTGTGCGGCGCAGTCGAGGGATAGGCGCTTCGACTACGCTCAGCGCGAAACAGCCATTCTCTCCAGCCACGC
>JACPVD010000092.1 GCA_016191895.1 Chloroflexota bacterium
GGTATATCGGCCTGACGAATTCCAAATTGAATGATGCGCAGGCTGGGTACGAGACGGGCATGTCGGGAATTGCGGGTTTGCTCTCCGGCATGGACATGTTCAACATCGGTGGGCTGATCGACGCGCTGAAAACCTTCGACTTCGCGAAGGCCGTCATCGACGACGAAGTGGCGCAAATGATGAAGCGCATGAAGCGCGGCGTTTCGTTTAGCGAGGAAGACCTTGCGGTGCCGCTTATCAAGGAGATCGGCCCTGGCGGTTCCTTCATCACCGCCAAGCACACCATCGGCCGCATGAAGACCGAGGCCGTGATGACTAAACTCGCGGACCGCGACGCCCGCACAATTTGGGAGAAAAAAGGTGCGACCGATATTCATGCCCGGGCGATGAAACGCGCAATAGACATTATGTCCAATAACACGGCGTCGCTGCTTTCGCCGCAGGTTGAGGAATCGCTCCGTGCTGAATTCCCCGGCATGGTGGCCGGCGAATTGTTGCCGATTGAATAGTATGAGCGTAGGTGGACGTTCTCCAACGTCCGCCACCCTATGACAGGAGTATCTTTTCAAAAAGAAGGGGAAGTGGGGTATTCCGGGCGCGTTTGCATGCCCGGAATACCCCACACCCCAATCGATACTGGCAGGAGATGAATGTTGAAACTTTTCAAACGCAAGGAAGACGTGTTTCAAAAGTTGATCGAGCAACAAGCCTCGATCACGTATGAAGCGCTGAGGCTTCTGGTGAAATATTTGGAAACGCACGATTCCGAGGTGGCGGAGGAATTATCCATTAAAGAGAAGGAGGCGGATGAAGTGCGGCGCATCCTGATCGACGAGTTGAATCGCACGTTCGTCACGCCGTTTGACCGTGAGGATATTTTTTCCCTCTCCCGATCCATTGACGACGTGGTGGATTACGCCGACAGCACGGTGATGGAAATGGTGATTCTCAAAGTTGAGTCCACGCCGTTCATGCAGAGGATGGCAAATTTGCTGAAAGACGCCGCGTATGAAATCTGGCAGGCGGTTCAACGGCTTCCCACGCATCCCAACGTTGCCAATGACCATGCGAACCGCGCCAAGGCGTTGGAGAATCGCGTCGAGGCGGTATATCGCGAGGCGGTCGCCGATTTGTTCAGCGGACCCGAGGATGTGCATCATGTGGTCGAGATGTTGAAGATGCGCGAGGTGTACCGTCACCTTTCGAACGCGGCGGATCGCGGCGACGAGGCCGCAAATACGATCGCCGATATTGTTGTAAAGCAAACATAACAGGATGTTAATGCCGCCTGAACTTATCCTGGTTATCATTCTCGCGCTGGTATTTGAATTTTTGAATGGCATGCGCGATTCAAGCAATATCGTCGCGACGATGATCTCTTCGCGGGCGTTTCATCCGCAGACCGCGCTGGGGTTGACCGCGATTTCAGAATTTCTCGGCCCGTTCCTCTTCGGTGTAACCGTCGCCAAAACGATCGGCAGTGACATTGTCGATTCGCAGGTGTTGACTCTGGGCGCGTTGGCTGCGGGTTTGCTGGGCGCGATCGTTTGGAACCTGATTACGTGGTTCTTTGGAATCCCGAGCAGTTCGTCGCGTGCCTTGATCGGCGGCCTGGCGGGCGCGGTTCTCATCTCCGCCGGGGCCGGTGCGATAAAGTTCTCGGGCTTTGGCAAGGTGTTGGTTGCCCTGTTCGCGTCGCCGCTGATCGGCTTCGTGGCCGGCTTTTTATTTTTACGCCTGATCTATTTCCTGGCACAACACGCATCGCCGCGCATCAACAGGTTTTTCAGCCGCGGACAATTTTTTACCGCAGTCGGGTTGGCTTTTAGTCACGGCACGAACGACGCGCAAAAAACGATTGGCATCATTACGCTAAGTATTGTGATTGGCGGACAGATGAGCGATTTCACGATTCCGTTTTGGGTGATTCTGGTCAGCGCGTTAACCATGGCGATTGGCACGGCGCTCGGCGGCTGGAGGCTGATCCGCACCCTGGGCGGCAAGTTTTACAAGATACGACCGGTGCATAGTTTTGCCACACAAATGACATCGGCGTTCGTGATCCTTGCGGCGTCGCTGGTGGGGCTCCCCGTCAGCACAACCCAGGTCGTCAGTTCGGCGATCATTGGCGTCGGCGCGTCGGAACGGTTTGGAAAAGTCCGTTGGGGCGTTGCGGGAGACATCCTGATCGCATGGATCGTCACGATTCCCGCCAGCGCGTTATTTTCCGCTGGGATTTACTGGCTGATGACCCATTTCCCCTGAAGTCACGTTCAAAGTTTGTTTGTTTGACTTTGAATATTGATGATGCTACAATGTCAATCGGTTTTTATTAAAGAATGGAGGCGCCGGGAACAGATAAAATAAGCGCGAGAGATTTCGTTCGTTCGATCAGTCCACCTCAAACATAAGGAGAAAGAGATGCGTACGAAGAAGTTTGCTTATCATGTGCTTGCCCTGTTCGTCGTTTGCGCCACCCTGTTGTCCGCCTGCGGTCCCAAGGCGGCCTCCGGCCAGTTGAATGTCATCGCCCTGCCTCATGACTGGTGCAATTACGGCGGCGTAATCGAGGCTTTCAAGGCCAAATACCCCGATATCACGGTCAATGAATTGAATCCCGATGCCGGCTCGGCGGATGAGATCGAAGCCATCAAGGCCAATAAAGACAACAAAGGCCCGCAGGCTCCCGATGTCATCGACGTCGGTTTTGCATTCGGCTCATCTTCAAAGGCCGAAGGTTTGATTCAGCCTTACAAGGTGGCTACCTGGGATTCGATTCCCGATGACGCCAAAGACGCCGAAGGCTACTGGTACGGCGACTACTATGGCGTGTTGTCGTTCCTGGTCAATACCGATGTCCAGCCCGAAGTTCCACAGGACTGGGCCGACCTGCTCGACCCGAAATATAATGGACAGGTTGCGCTCTCCGGCGATCCCCGCGCTTCCAACCAGGCGATTCAGTCGGTGTATGCCTCGGCGCTTGCGAATGGCGGTTCCCTTGATGATGCCCAGGCCGGTTTGGATTACTTTGCAGAGTTGAACGCCGCCGGCAACCTCATTCCGTTGATCGCCAATAACGGGTTGGTTGCGACCGGTGAAATCCCCGTCCGCATTACGTGGGACTACAACGCCCTTGCCGCCATCGATTCCTTCGAAGGCAACCCGAAGGCCACCGTTGTGATTCCGAAGTCGGGCCGCTTTGCCGGTGTGTATGTCCAGGCGATCAGCGCCTATGCTCCGAATCTCGAGAATGCCAAGTTGTGGATGGAATTCCTGTATTCGGACGAAGGCCAGTTGCTGTGGATGGAAGGCTATTGCCACCCGATCCGCGAAGCCGATATGCGCGCCCGCGGCGTGATTCCGCAGGAACTGCTCGATAAACTGCCCGATGTTTCCGGCGCGGTATTCCCCACACTCGACCAACTCAATGCCGCCAAAGAACTGATCACCACCAATTGGGACTCAGCTGTTGGCGCGGATATCTCTGATTAGTAGAAAGAACGGGACCCTGCCTGTATTGGCAGGGTCCCGCCCCAGCAAGCAGGTTTGGAGGATTGTCGTCATGGCTCAAACTGCTATCAAGCCCGTAAAGCCGGTCTTCTTCGCGCCGATAAATTGGAAAGCCTGGTTGGGGGTTGTGCCATTTTTTCTATTTGCCATTCTTTTTTTATTTTTGCCGTCATTGCGGTTGTTCACCGCGAGTTTTACAAGTCCCGACGGGAAGTTTACGCTTGAGTATATTACGCAACTGGTTTCGGAGCCTTTCATTGTCAATGCATATAAACTCAGCATTCAAATCAGCGCGGTGACCGCCCTCGGCGGGGGAATTCTTGGGTTTCTTATGGCGTATGCGGTCACGGTCGGGGGGCTGCCCAAACCTCTTCGCTCCATTTTGATTACGTTTTCCGGCGTGGCCTCCAATTTTGCGGGCGTGCCGCTTGCGTTTGCGTTTGTCGCCACGCTCGGGCGTCAGGGATTTATCACGCATATCCTCAAGGATTATTTTGGACTGAATCTTTACGACGCCGGCTTTAACTTGTACAGTTTTGCCGGGTTGAGTCTTGTTTATATGTATTTTCAGTTTCCGTTGATGGTGTTGATCATGGCGCCGGCGCTGGATGGATTAAAACGCGAATGGCGCGAGGCCGCGGAGAATCTGGGCGCGAGCGCCACGCAATATTGGCTGAAGGTCGCCTTCCCGGTTCTTTTGCCGTCCATTCTGGGAGCGATGATCCTGTTGTTTGGGAATGCCTTCGGCGCGTACGCCACCGCCTACGCCCTGACCGGCGGCCGCATTGGCATCGTCACCATCCAGATCGGCGCGCAGATCCGCGGGGACGTTTTGTATAACCCCGGACTTGGATAC
>JACPVD010000131.1 GCA_016191895.1 Chloroflexota bacterium
GGATGCGACGGATTGAACGTGTTACAGATGCGCAGTCCGATGCCCGCCTCCACCACGGGGCGAATCGTTTTTGGGTGCAAAACTTTCGCGCCGTAATATGCCAACTCCGCAATTTCGCTGTAACTGATTTCGGGCAGGGTCACCGCCTCTTTCACGATGCGCGGGTCGGTCGTCATCACGCCGTCCACATCGGTCCAGATCCACACATCGTCGGCGGGCAACACTTTGCCGATGATCGCCGCGGAATAATCCGAGCCGCCGCGCCCGAGCGTGGTGATCGCGCCTTCGGGCGTCGCGCCGATGAAACCGGTGGTGATCGGGATGATGCCTTGGTCCATCAGCGGGTTCAAGACCGCCCGCGCCTTTTCTGTCGTCACTGCAAAATCGGGATGCGCGTTTTGGAAGTGGGCGTTCGTGACGACGAATTCGGTTGATTCAACTGCCTGCGCTTTGATCCCCGCTGACGCCATCACTGCCGCCAACAAACGCACACTCATCCGTTCGCCCAACGACGCGACCGTATCCAACGCGCGCGGGCTGGCTTCACCGAGCACGGCGATGGCTTTGCACAAATCCACCAGTGATTGGATGAGGGCATCGATCTCCGCTTTGACTTTCTCTTGCTCCGCTTCATTCTGGACGAGAGCCTGAATCGCTGCGAAGTGCTTTTGCCTCAGCGTGGATTCGGTTTGGGGCAACGAATCAACCTTCCCGTGCGAAGCGGAGGCGGCGGAGTCCAACAGCAGGTTCGTCACGCCCGACATGGCGGAGGTCACCACGACGACTCGATCCCAATCCTTTTTCGCTGAGCGAATGATTTGAATTGCACTCTTCAGCGCCTCCACCGACCCGACCGATGTGCCTCCGAATTTCATCACGAGCGTTTTTGACATGGAATTCTCCTTTGGGTAAGACCTGACATGTCTCCGAGAGACGATGCCTGTTTTGAGTTTTGTCCACGCGTACACCTGGCAGGGGGGACGCGCATGAGACATGTCAGGTCTGTGTTTTGAGGTAACAAAAACGCCCCGCATTTCTGCGAGGCGTTGTGTGTTTTCAGGTAACCAGACTGCGGTTATTTCTGCCCAAGCACTAACGCCTCGCGGTGTTTGCCGGAGGTGGTAGTCATGGTCATAGTACCTAAGCCGTGTTTGTTCATGATTGGGCGGTATTCTATGTGAGCCGCGGGAATGTGTCAAGGGACAAAAAAACATGTGCTACCTGTCCCTTGACACATTCCCGTTTCTGCCTATAATCGGGCGAAATACCTAAAACCAAATGAACTCAATCTTCGGTCTCTCCCTTATCGTCGTCCTTATTGTAGTCCTTATTATTAAGGACTTCTATGTGGTTAGGATGGCGCCGGAGAGAGTGAAATAAAACTCAAGGTAAATGCAAAGAGCCGCCCTAACCACGGGCGGCTCTTTTGTTACCCATCCCACTCCTAACCCCTCCCCCTGACTTCGTCATGGAGAGGGGAACCAAAGAGGAAGTATGCGATCAGATACAGTCAAAAAAGGATATGAGAAGGCGCCGCATCGTGCATTGTTGCGCGCGACCGGTTTGCAGGATGAAGATTTCAACAAGCCATTCGTTGCCATCGTCAATTCTTATGTGGATATTGTTCCCGGGCATGTGCATTTACAGGATTTCGGCAAACTGGTGAAGGAGGCTGTGCGGGCGGCGGGCTGTGTGCCGTTCGAGTTCAATACCATCGGCGTGGATGACGGCATCGCGATGGGACACATGGGGATGAAGTATTCCCTGCCGTCACGGGAACTGATCGCGGACTGCGTCGAGACGATGATCGAAGCGCATCGTTTTGATGCCATGGTCTGCGTCCCGAACTGCGACAAAATTGTCCCTGGCATGTTGCTCGCGGCGATGCGCGTGAATATCCCGACCATCTTTGTGTCGGGCGGCGCGATGAAGGCAGGGATGACCCCGGAAGGGGAAGCCATTGACCTGATCTCTGTGTTCGAGGGCGTGGGGGCGTATTCAGCCGGAAAGATCGATGAAAAACGTTTATCCATTCTTGAAAAATTTGCCTGCCCTTCATGCGGTTCCTGTTCCGGGATGTTCACCGCGAACTCGATGAATTGCCTGATGGAAGCGATCGGACTTGCCCTGCCCTTCAACGGCTCGGCGTTGGCGAAGACGAAGGAACGTGAAGACTTGGCGAAGCAAGCCGCCGCTCAAATTGTGACCCTGATCGAACGCGACATCAAGCCGCGCGACA
>JACPVD010000047.1 GCA_016191895.1 Chloroflexota bacterium
CGGCGACAAAGCGAATCCCCCGCGCCGACAACAGACTCTGCGCATGCGGATGACGCGCCACCACCCGCAGATCGCACCCGGTAAGGACGAGGGTCTGCGCGATCAACTGTCCCAGCCGTCCCGCGCCGACTAAAAGTACGCGGTCTTTTGGGTGAATCTGTATCTGCTGTTGAATCTCCAATGCGGCGGCGAGAGGCTCGGCAAACACGGCCATGTCATCGGGGACAGAATCGGGCACACGATGTAAATTCGCAAGCGGCAGCGTTGTGTATTCGGCAAAGACCCCATCGCGGTTGACGATTCCCAACACGGTACGATTCTGGCAATGAGTCGGGCGTCCGTTGCGGCAGGCTTCACACGAGTCGCACACAGCGTTGATCTCGCCCACCACGCGCCGGCCAACCCAACGGGAGTCGGATGCGGTCACTACTTCCCCGACAAATTCATGGCCGAGGATTCCCGTGTAGGGGTAATAGCCCTTCACCAGTTCAAGATCGGTGCTGCAAATGCCGGCCTTGCGGATTTTGATCAACGCTTCGCCGGGCGTTGCCGGTTGCGGTGTGTCGCGCATGGAAATTTTGTTGTCTTCAAGCCATAAGGCTTTCATTGTGATTCCTGTTCTCAATGGCAGATCGTGGAGCGCAGACTTCAGTCTGCGACTTGTTCAGCAAAAGCGGACTGAAGTCCGCACCCCTCGACAACTAATTCTATCGAATTAAGCCCAGCGTTTTCTCAATCGTATACGGCGTGACCTCGTGCCCATACCCGGGAATGATGGAGATGACGATGCTGTATCCCGCCTGTTGTAAAGGAACGACATGGCCCGGAACCACATAATCCTGCAAGCCGTCGTTCTCTCCCCACGAAAAATAATACGGCATGTCTGGCGGGGGCGGAACGCCCTGATCGTATTCGGGAGCGCCGGCGGTGACGACGCCAATGACTTGCTCGGGATGTCGCAGGGAAAATCGAAAAGAGAACGAGCCTCCTTGCGAAAGCCCCAAAAACGCCGCACGAGGTTGAATCGGATGCCGCATGCCAACCTCCACCAGAATGCGGCTCATCGGTTCGATCGGGCCGTCCCCCGGATTGGGTTCGAAACTTCCAAACGTCGGCGCGATGAAGATCGCGCCCGCGCTGGTGAACTGGTCTGCCAGCCATGTCATATGCCCTGCCTGGCCGCCATACCCGTGAACGGCGACCACCACCGGCCAGCCCCCCTCGGGCGGGTCTCCGGTGGGAACGAACAAAAAGTATTCGTATGTGCCTGAAATGTGCCGGCTTTGGGTGACCTGCGCTTGCTGCTGAAGCAAACGGACGCGGGCGATCGCGTTATCGAATTTATGGAATGCGATTCCATAGACGATCATACCGAGCATGACAGCGGTCAATGCAAACAAGGCGATCGTGGATAAGTTTGCAGGCGATGAACGCGCAGACTGTTTCTCCTGTTTGGCCGCAGATTTGATCATCGACCTGCTTGTTTCTTCGTTCGCAAAAAGCGATACGGCTTCCTGGATCGATTTTCCGGTGAGTTCCCGCGCCAGGTTGACGGCGAGCGTTTCCTGCGCAGTGGATGGATCCGCGGCGAGCGCCTGACGTAATGCCTTCAACGCCCCCGCCTTGTTTCCCTGTAAATGCAAGGAGACCGCCTGTTTCAGGGAAAACCGGGCGGCCTTTTCCTTTTCTGTGAGTTTGCGATCTTCGCTATTTCCCAGATTCATTCTTTGTCATCTCCATGTTTGTAATAAACCTCTTGCATTAGCGCTCTCGCCGCAGTCCCCGGCGGCGAGGACGCCGCCTTGAGCGGGGATTTTTAGTTGTCCATCCTTTTTGTTTCGTCGGCTTTATCGTTCCACACCTTGATCTGGTTTCGTCCGCCGTATTTGACCGAGTACATGGCGCGGTCGGCGTGATCGATCAATATTTCGATGCCTTTGCAGGTTCCATCGAGGGACGCAACGCCGATGCTGATCGTGATTTTCAATTCGTTATTGTCGCGCCTCTCATTTGTGGCCATATCGAAGAGCTCCCCGGCCTGCGAGAGGTCGGCATTTTCCACCACCGTTCGCAGTCGGGTGGCGACGAGAATCGCCCTTTCAAGGTTGGCCCCGGGCAGGATCGCGGCAAATTCCTCGCCACCCAGCCGGCCGAAGATATCCACATCCCTCAGCGATGATTTGCATTCCACCGCAACAAGTTGCAAAACCAGGTCGCCCACCTTGTGACCGAACCGGTCGTTGAATTTCTTGAATTCATCCACATCCAGCATGAGCGCGGAAAGGGGCTCTGCCATGCGCGCGGAACGATTGCACTCGCGC
>JACPVD010000111.1 GCA_016191895.1 Chloroflexota bacterium
AGATCAAATGGTCGTTGCGTATGAATACGACAAACCGGTATTCGTCGCGCCTGTATCCACCGGCGGTATCTATCGCTCCGGCATATACACCACGCCCCAGGGTTCATTCATCACCTATTACAAACGCCCCTCGCGCCACATGGCCGCCGGTGATATTGCCGCAAGCGGATTCGACCTGCCCGGCGTTCCCTGGGTGCAGTACATTACCGAAAGCGGCATTTCCCTGCATGGCACATTCTGGCACAATGATTTTGGCCGCCCGCGCTCGCATGGGTGCATCAACCTCTCCACGCCAAATGCAAAATGGCTTTTTCGCTGGACGACCCCGCAGGTGGCGATGAAAAAGGAATTTTCCTTCGGCGGCGTCGGAACGAATGTGGAAATCGTGTTATAAGAACGTGGATATGACGACTCTCTCCCGCCGCGACTTTTTGAAACTCTCCGCATCCGGCGCGCTCGGGCTTGCTTTCTCCGAAATGGGCCTTGACCGCGCCCTGGCCTCTCCCCCCGCCTCGCAGGGACGAATCACCTGGAGCGGAATTCCACTTTATGACGCGCCCTCATTCAACGCGAAAAAGATCGACGTGTTCGGGATCGACGTGGTCGTCGAACTCAAAGCCGAAGTGGAAGGCGATGAGGGCAATCCATACAACAAGGCCTGGTATCAAGTGGAGGGAGGCTATACGTATTCCGGCTGGCTTCAACCGGTCGAAACGATTTTCCAGAAACCTGTTTACAACATCACAGTGGAAGGGCAACTTGGCGAGATCACGGTGCCCGTCAGCGAGACGCGGCTCATTCCCTATACGTATGCCAAAAAAGGATACCGCCTGTATTATGGGACGACTCATTGGGTGAAGAAGGTCGTTGTCACAGCAGAGGAAAAAAGCATCTGGTATGAAATCTTCGACAATCATCTGAAGAAATCATTCTACGTTCCCTATTACAACATGCGCATCGTCCCGACCGGGGAACTGTCCCTGCTTTCCCCAACCGTTCCCGAAGCCGATAAATTGATTCGCGTCGATCTCCCCTCCCAATACGTCACCGCGTTTGAAGGCGAGACCATGGTCTTCGCATCGCGTTGTTCCAGCGGCGGCAAAGGGACGCGCACACCCACAGGCGAATTTCTCACGTACCATAAAGGTCCGTCCGTCCATATGACCAATCAAGGCGACTCAGTCAATAACATTTACGACCTGCCCGGCGTGCCGTGGTGTACTTTCTTCACCGGCTATGGCAACGCCTTTCATGGAACCTACTGGCATAACGATTATGGCCGTCCGCGAAGCCACGGCTGTGTGAATCTGCCGTCAGACAAAGCCAAATGGCTGTATCGCTGGAGCAGGCCCAACGTCCCGTCCGGAGAGGATTATCTGCATCTGCCCGGTGAAGGGACGAGAGTCGAAATCATTTAGGTAGTTGCTTGTTACTCGTTGTTCGTTGTTTTCGCAGTTGCACTGCGAAAATCCTTGAAATCAAAATCAACAGGAGAGAATGATGAACCCAGCCTTTCAATACAATCAATATCTGCTCAAGCGGCAAGTCTTCGCGCTGGCGGGAAAGTTCCGCGTGTACAACCCCAACGAACAACTGGTTTTGTTCAGCGAGCAGAAGATGTTCAAACTGCGCGAGGATATCCGCGTGTATTCGGATGAAAGCAAAACGCAGGAAGTGCTGATGATCAAGGCGCGGCAGATCATCGACTTCTCCGCCGCCTACGATGTGATCGATAGCGCAACCGGGCAAAAGGCCGGCGCGCTTCGCCGCAGGGGGCTCGCGTCGATTCTGCGCGATGAATGGGAAATCCTCGATGTGGGCGACAACGTCATCGGCAAACTCTTCGAAGACAGCATGGGGCTGGCGCTGGTGCGCCGTTTTCTGAGCGGGCTGGTTCCACAAAACTACGACATCACCCTCGGAACAAATCGCGCGGCCGACCTCAAGCAAAACTTCAATCCCTTTGCCTATCAACTCAACCTCGATTTCAGCATGGACGTCAACCGCCTGCTGGACCGGCGCGTGGGCATTGCCGCCGGGATTCTCCTTGCCGCGGTGGAAGGCCGGCAGAGTTAATCCATGCCCGCCCAACCCCTCTTCGCCGGCCTCGTCATCGATGAAGATGGCAACCCCGCCGAATCATCCTTTATTGGAAGCGAACCCTGCTATGTGGTGAACGACGCCGGGTTCCGCCGCCACATCCCCGCGGAGCAAATCGACCGCGTCGTGCTTGGGCAAATGACCGATATGATGAAAGGCAGTGAAGGCTTGATCTCAGAACAAACTGCCAAAATGCTCGGGCAGGATGATCCCTTCTCGAGAGCCCTGATCGAACAGCAACTCAAAAATATCGACAAACAATTCGACGCGCTCATGCAGGCTGGCATCCCGGAAGATATGCGCGCCTATCTTGGCATGATGGGATTCAAAGTGGTGATCAATTATCACGGCGAAGTGATTCGCGTGGAACAGCCCGGCCGCGCCGATGACGAAGGCGGGGAGTGAACGCGAAAACCTTTTCACCGCGAAGCAAACGAAGCGAAAAACTTTTGCCGCGAGTTACACGAATTTCCACGAATTTTTAAAAACAATTCGCGTGAATTAGCGAAATTCGCGGCTAGTGGTTGGGTTTTGCGTAAGTTCTAAAAGTTTTTCTTCGCGGTAAATTCTTCCTCTATTAAAGCCTGATATAATTTTTCGCATGAATTCAAAGCGTTTTCTTATCCTTCCTGTGTTGATAAGCCTGATTGTGTTTGGCGTGTGGCTGCCTGCGAATGCCGCGCCCCACCTACAACAAACCGACCCCACCGCCACACCGGGACCCGATGGCCGCATCCTTTACATCGTGAAAGCGGGAGATAATTGTTTTCGTGTGGCGGCTTTGCATTCGATCACGGTGGAACAACTCCAACAGTTGAACCGATCGCTGGATCAAAACTGTCTCCTCGTCGAAGGGCAGGAACTGCTCATCGGCATTATCTCCACAGCCGGGACTCCCACCGCCGGACCCTCGCCGACAGCGGCCCCGCCGACGGTCACGCCGACGCCGTTCACTGGCACCACGGAAATATGCGTGCTGCTCTTCGACGACTCCAACGGCGACGCCTTCCGCCAGGAGACCGAGCCCGCCATCGCCGGCGGCGCGATCAGCGTGACCGAGATCAACGGCGAGTATTCCGCCTCGCAGGAGACGAATATCCCGGCGGACCCCGAAGCCTATCAGGGAGTCTGCTTTTTGAATGTACCCGAGGGCAGTTACAACATTACGGTCGGTATCCCCGATAACTATAATCCCACCATGCAATTGAATTATTCGCTGGATGTAAAAGCCGGCGACCGCGCCGAAGTTCCCTTTGGCGCGCAATCACGCGATGTGGTGGTGGACACAACCGCAACCGAGCCTGACGAGCCCAAGACCTCCCCCATTTTTGGAATCCTTGGCGGGTTGTTGTTGCTGGGCGGCGCGGGGCTGGGATATTATGCGTGGAGGTCCGGCCGACCGGAGAG
>JACPVD010000112.1 GCA_016191895.1 Chloroflexota bacterium
AGCATATTGTCCACGCCGGGCACGAGGAGAAATTTTTTTGAGGGGCGTTTGCGGTGGCGCGACATCCAATCGATGACCGCGACCATTTCATCGTCGACGCCAAGCCTGTCGGCGAGACCAAGCAGGGCATTGCCGGGCGCTTCAATCCACATCACGAATCGGCGGGCCGAATGCGCGGGATCTTTGAAAAGAAAGCGCGGGAAAAAGCGCGTGAGATTCTGCGCGTAGAGATCGTCGGTGTCGCTCAGGGTTCCGTCCACGTCGAAACACAGGGCTTTGATTCGGGAGATGTCGAGGGGCATGGCGATTGGATGGGTAATTGGCTCCTGAAAATTTTGAACGCCTGCATTGTATCTTCTCGATAAACTGGGGTGTGGGGTGTTTTCAGCGTATTTCGTGCGCTGAAAACACCCCACTTCCCCTTTCCTTTTTTCTTTTGAAAAGATACGTCTACATTGTACCAAACGGGTTATCGAAAAACATTGCGTAGTATAATTTGAAAAAAGAGCGCGCATTATCATGCCGGAAGACCGTTCCCGTTTTTTACTTGAACTATTGATCAAAGTCAACCGCGAGGTTGCCACCGCGTTGGACCTGCGAACGGTCTTGCAACGCCTGCTTTATGCGGCCATTCAATATGTGGGCGGCGAACGTGGAAGCATTGTGGTGATGGACGAACATGGCAAGCCGCTCGACGCGACGATCATCTATGGCCAGCAACTGCACGAACAAACCACCCAGCAATTGCGCGAAACCGTTGAAAAAGGCCTCGCCGGCTGGGTGATGCGGCATCGAAAGGCGGCGCTTGTGCCGGATACCAGCAAGGACGAACGCTGGGTAAAACGCGACGACGACTCGGTGGAAAAGAGCGGCGCAAAATCGGCGATCTGCGTGCCGTTGATGGCGCGCGAACAAATGGTGGGAGTGTTGACCCTTGTTCATTCCATCCCGAATGAATTTACGCAGGAACATTTGAATTTGATGCAGGCCATTGCCGACCAGGCAAGCGTGGCGGTATTGAATGCGCGGCTGTATACTGAAAGCCAGCGGACGGCGCGGGTGATGTCTGCGCTTGCAGAAGGCGCGGCTTCGATCAATACGTCGCTCGAACTGACGGATGTATGGCGACGAATCCTAAACCAAACCATGCAAGCTTTGCAGGTGGAAACCGTCGCGTTGGCGTTGATCGACCCAACCAGCAACGATCTTGTCTTTCAAGCGGCGGCGGGACATAACTCCGGCAACATCCCCGGCAAGCATATTGTCAACGGGAAGGGACTCGCGGGAACGGTGGTGACCACCGGGCGCGGGGTGGTGATTCCAGCCGCCGGGGAGGACGAGCGTTATCGTGACGTGGACAAGTTCGGGGGAATCGAGACGCGGGCGATCGCCATCGTCCCGATTCAATCGCAGGGAAAGGTCATCGGCGCGTTGGAGGCGATCAATCCGATCTCCGGGGCTTTCGATATGGATGCCTTACTGGTCATGACCGGCCTCGGAAGCCTGGCCGGCACGACGATCCAAAACGCGCGTTTCCTGGAACAGTTGAAAAAAGCGCACCAACGCTATCGCGAATTATTCGAAGACAGCGTCGACCCGATCCTGATCACCGATTGGGAAGGCAAGGTGCTGGAAACAAACCGCCAGATGATCGCGTTGAGCGGTTACAGCAACGATCAATTGCGCTCGATGAGCATCGATCAGTTGCATGAAGTGAAGTGGAACAATACCGGCTTGAATTTCGAGACGTTGAAGCAGGGCGACGAATGTTCCTACGAATCGGTCCTGCACAAGCAGGACAGCGGTACCGTGCCGGTGGAGGTGCATGCGCACCGCGTTGAATTCGAAGAATCCAATTCGGTACAGTGGATTTTGCGCGACATCACCGAACGCCGCGAATTGGATGCCCTGCGCAAAGACATGACCAGCATGGTGTATCACGATATACGGTCGCCGCTTGGCAACATCATTTCGAGCCTTGAAATGATGGGCAACGGCCTGCCGGAAGATGAAACGCTGATTACCATGCTTAATGTTGCAAAAGGCTCCGCCAATCGCATTCAGCGTTTGGTGGCATCCCTGCTGGATGTGAACCGTCTCGAGGCCGGCCATCAGATCGTGGAACAGCATGCGGTCGATCCGCTTGCATTGATTCGCGAAGCGATTCGAGACACCGAACGCGCCGCTGCCGGACGCGAGCAATTGATCGAAAATAAAATCACCACTGTTCTTCCGCTGATCTGGGTGGATGTGGACATGATTCACCGCGTATTCATCAACTTGATCGAAAACGCGATTAAGTATACGCCCGCGGGCGGGCATATTGAGGTTGGCGCACAACCCACCGAAGATCTCTTCGTGAAATTCCGGGTGAGCGATAACGGCCCCGGTATCTCCGCCGCCGACCGCGAGCGCGTCTTCGATAAATTCACCCGCCTGCGTGGAAAGAACAGCCCCGGCGGAATCGGCATCGGGTTGTCGTTTTGCAAACTCGCCGTGCAGGGACATGGCGGTCAGGTCTGGGTGGAAAGCGAACTTGGAAAAGGCACCACCTTCTGGCTCACCCTGCCCGTTGCGCAAAAGAAGCAAACCGGCGAATTAAAACGCCAGACCGGCCGGTTGATGATGAAGGAACATAAGAAATCATAAATGATTCACCGCGAAGCGGCAAAGATAGCGAAGAAAATTCTCTTAACCAACTTTTAAACTTCGCTTCTTCGTGGTAAAAAACAGGAGAAGCATGCAGGAAATTACAAAGAACGTTTATATCGAAGACCAGTTCCCCGGCGTGACGCTGGGGGTGATTGTGACATCGCGCGGGTTGATCCAAATCGACGCGCCTCCCTCGCCCGAAGACGCGCGTTCGTGGCGCGCCGCGCTCATGAATCTCGGCGGCGGCATGGAGCGCGTGTTGATCAACCTCGACGCCCATCCCGACCGAACCCTCGGCGCACGCGCCATGGATTGCACCGTGATCGCGCATGAAAAAACCGCGCACATGTTCCGCACAAGGCCGAGCACGTTCAAGGCGCAGGGCGAGGAGACCGGCTCCGACTGGGAATCCATCTCCGGGTTGGGAAGTGTGCGTTGGTCCCCGCCGGAAATCTCCTTCCTCGACCAGATGATCCTGCATTGGAGCATCGCCCCGGTTGTTCTCGAACATCACCCCGGGCCGACAAGCGGCTCCATTTGGGTGCGGCTGCCCGATGAAAAAATCGTCTTCATCGGCGATGCGGTGATGAAAAACCAGCCGCCGTTCTTTGCCGGCTCCAACATCACCGATTGGATCACCGCGGTAAACCTCCTGCTTGGCCCCGCCTTCAAGGGTTACACCATTGTCAGTGGGCGCGGCGGCGTGGTGACGCCAAGCGTGATCAAAACGCAATTGGACTTCCTCAAACACATCAACGATAAATTGAATCGAATGACGACCAAAAAGCCGAAGCCCGCCGTGACCGAGAAACTGGTCGCTTCGTTATTGACCTGGTTCAAAGCTCCGGCCGTGCGCCAGAAACAATTCGCCCAGCGCCTGCGCTATGGCCTGCTTCATTACAACTCGCGTCCGAGTCACGTCTCCGGCCAATTCAACGAGGATTAATGTACCCGCATCAACCCCTCCTCGAACTGATCCGCGGCCGCATCGTCGAGTCGACGCATTTTGGCTCCATCGCGGCGGTCGATTCAAACGGCAAGTTGCTGCACTCTTTAGGCGACCCTCATACGGTCGCCTTTTTACGTTCCTCCGCCAAACCATTTCAGGCCATTCCCTTTGTCGAACACGGCGGCGTGGAGCATTTCAACTTTACCCAGCGCGAACTATCCATTTCCTGCGCCTCGCACGAAACCGCGCAAATGCATCTTGATACCGTGCAGGCCATGCAGTCGAAGATCGGAATTAGTGAAGCCGATTTGCAATGCGGTTCGCACCTGCCCGGCGATTCGTCCAAACTGCGCGAGGTCATTCAAAACAACATCCTCCCCACGTCGAATTTCAACAATTGTTCTGGCAAGCACACCGCCATGCTGGCTCATGCAAAAATGCGTAACCTGCCTTTGGAAAATTATCTTGCCATCGATCATCCCATTCAACAGGACATCCTTGCGGCGATTTCAGAAATGTGCGGAATCGAAAAGGAAAAAATCGAATTGGGCGTGGATGGCTGTTCCGCCCCGAATTTTGCATTGCCGCTTTTCAACGCCGCGCTCGGCGTGGCGCGTTTATGCGACCCGCGCTTCCTCCCCGAAGCCCGCGCGGCGGCGTGCAAAAGGATTACATCCGCAATGACGGCGCATCCTGAAATGATCAGCAACTACGGCGAGTTCGATTGTGAGTTGATGAAAACTGGCGAGGGAAACATCGTCACCAAGCGTGGTGCGGAAGGCTTTCAAATCATCGGGTTGATGCCCGGCCTCTGCGGCGAAAACGGCGTAGGCATCGCCTTCAAAGTGACCGACGGCGACGCTTCGCGCATGAGCGATCAACTTGAATCCAGCGCGAGAGTCCGCCCGGCGGTGACGCTTGAAATTTTGCGCCAGTTGAACGCCTTGAATGAAACGCAATTGCAATCGCTGGCAAAGTTTGGCCCGGCGAAACAGTTGAAGAATCATGCCGGCCTGCGCACCGGCGAATCGCGCCCGGTGTTTCGGCTTGCATGAATCTGATTGAAGACCCGTTTTTTCAAATCCTCATCGCCCGGTTGATTCAACCGGGCGTGATTGGGCTTGCGATCACCGGCAGTTACTCGCGCAACCAAAACGACCCGCACAGCGATGTGGATGTGGACATCTTCGCCGAAGCCCTGCCGGCGGATTCCTATACGCTTCGCATCTTCGACGGGAAACTGGTCAGCCTCAAATACATTCTCCTGCGCGACGAATATGACTCGCTCACAAAGCCCGAGAGGGCCGTCTGGGCGGTGCCGGGTCTGCGCCAGTTGCAGATTTTGAAAGACGACTCCGGCGAACTCGCAACACTCAAACAGGCCGCGCTCGATTTCAAATGGGAGCCATTGCAAAACGCCGCAAATGAATATGCGGTCGAAGCGTTGATGGGATGTTCCGAGGAAGCGCGCAAGATCGTCGGTGGGCTGATGGGTAGCGACGAAGCGAAAGTGTTGTACGCTTCCTGGGGAATGTTCAAAAAACTGTCGTTTGCCGCTGCTGTGCAGGCCGGGTTGATGATCGAATCGGAGAATCGAATCTTCGACATGCTGCGGGATCATTTCGGCAGAGACCACGCCTGGACACGCGCCTTCCGCCTCTCGTTTGGCATGGACGTGGGCAATCCATCCATCCCCGCCTTCCAAATTCGCGGGCTTGCCTCGCTCGATCTATATGAACAGACCCATAAACTCTTTGAATCCCTGATCACCGATGAGCGCCGCGAAGTGATCGAGGACGCCTTGAAGGTCATTTCTTCTTATAAACAGGGCCGCTCCCATGCGTAACCTGAAACAACATGCCCTCGCCATCCACGAAAAGCTTTTGCAGGCCTTCGGCGAACCCATCTGGCGCAACCCGTTGCCCGCCATCGACGAACTCGTATCCACGATTCTTTCGCAAAACACGAACGACATCAACCGCGACCGCGCCTTCGAGGCCTTGCGCGCAAAATTCCCCGCATGGGAATCTGTCCGCGATGCGAGGACAGACGATGTGATCGCCGCGATCAAACCCGCTGGGTTGGCGAATCAAAAAGGTCCGCGCATACAACAAGTGTTGAAAGCCATCACGGAAGAACGCGGCTCGCTCAATCTCGACTTTCTGGCAGGGTTGCCCATCGAAGAAGCGCGGGCGTGGCTGACGAAGTTTAACGGAGTCGGCCCGAAGACGGCGGCCATTGTCTTGTGCTTTTCGCTCGGTATGCCCGCCTTCCCGGTGGATACGCACATCTACCGCGTCTCGGGTCGTATCG
>JACPVD010000113.1 GCA_016191895.1 Chloroflexota bacterium
CACACGCGTGGCGCATTCGCGCACTTCGGCGTCGATGAATTCCTGGTTCTGTTCGCGCGCCACCGAAACGCGATGGTGGCCGTCGACGACGAAATAGACGTCGCCCACTTTATAGAGGACGATCGGAGGCAGGTTGATATCCTGATAAAAAGCGCGGTCGACTTTTTGCCAGCGGCTGGCGAGTTGATCTTCCATCGGGAGGAATGCGCGGTCGAATTCATGATAGCGGTTCAGACTCCCCGCAATCTGATCCACGCGAATGGTCTTTACTCCCCGGTAAATGGGTCCGCCAATGCGCAGTTTCTCCTTGACCTCGTCATAGGATAACAAGGTGGTCGGGCGCCGGCCGGAAAGTATCGCCATGGCCTGCTTGATAAAGGATTTGAATCGCGCTTTACTGAAATCGGCGCGCACACGGGAGGACAATTCATCGGACATTTTTAATGACTCTCTTTTTGCGTGGGAGCGTAGCGCGCTGGCGGATGTTCCGCTCCGTATGGAGGCCGCGCAAAATGGTGTTCTTCCGCGGAACCCATGCCAATCGCGAAGATTTTGCGCAACACGTACGGCAGCCCGCTGGGGCGCAAACTGAAGTGTGCGGCACGCCGCGTCATGAATTAGTGACTCACTTCCATGCTGAGATATGGATACACATTGACGATCTTTGTCAGGCCGATGGTGGTTTCGGTGTTTTCGATGTTGCGTTTGTAGATGTGCGTGTGCCCATGAAAATGATAGCGCGGCTTTGCCACACGCATCAACCAGTTGATGGCCTTCAATCCCTGATGGGCGGGGTCGGCGTCGTCGTGGATGCCGAAGGGCGGAGAGTGGCTGATGAGAATGTCCAACGTCCGGCCGTATTGCAATCGATTCGCAATCAGGCGGGGAAGCATGGTAAAAGCCCGAAGGTAGGCGTCGGATTGGGTATATTGATTCACGCCATCGGGGCGGTATTGGATGGATCCGCCGAAACCGCCGATCAAAAACTTGTTATGGCGGGCAGTTTTCAGGTCCAGATTGATGCCGCCCTCCGCCCGCGATTGCCTGTTTTGCGGGTCGTCCTTCGGGTCGTGATTCCCCGGCACGTAAAACATCGGCGCGTTCAATACGGTGACGAGATATTCCAGGTATTCGTAGGGCATGTCGCCGCATCCGAGGATGGCGCTCACGCCTTGAAAATGCCCGCTGGAAGAGAGCGTGTACAGGCGTTCCACGACCTGGTCGCTAAGCGCAAGAATCTTCATCGCCCGCTCATTTTGCCGTAGAAGGCGTTTCCCGGCAAGCCGCCGGCCCGGCGAAACTGGCCTTTCTGGTATTTGCAATTCCCTTAACTGCACACTATAATTCGACAATCAGAGTTTCACGCGTGTAATTGGCGTTTTTTAACGCCGCGCAAGGCGCGCTAGAGGGAGCGCTACGCAGAATGGGAGTCTTCTCTGGAAACCCGGAAAATAACATCATCCATTTCAAACGCGGGTGAACCGTCCACTTCGCGCCAGCAGATTCAATCCGGTGTCACGCTTGTCGAGCGTTACAACATCCAGGATGTGATCGGCGTGGGCGGAATGGGCTCGGTTTACCGCGCCCGCGACCTGCATTTCCCAAACGTGGTGAAACTGGTGGCGGTGAAAGAGATGATCAACAGCGCGCCGGATCCGCTGGTGCGCCAGACCATTGTGCAAAATTTCGAGCGCGAGGCAAACCTGCTCGCCACGCTCAATCATCCGGCGATACCGCGCATTTACGATTATTTTTCCCGGGACGATCGCTCGTATCTTGTTTTGGAATTCATTCACGGCAAGGACCTTGAAACGGTCATCGGCGACGCCAACGGTTTCCTTCCGGAAGACCAGGTGATCAGTTGGGCGATCCAACTATGCGATGTGCTGACGTACATCCACGGCCACAAACCGGACCCGATCATTTTCCGCGACATGAAACCATCGAATGTGATGATCAACCACAATGGCGACGTGGTGCTGGTGGACTTCGGTATTGCGAAGACCTTTCAAACCGGGCAAAAAGGAACGATGATCGGCACCGAGGGATATTCGCCTCCGGAACAATATCGCGGAGATGCAACGCCTCTTGCGGATGTTTATTCGCTGGGCGCGACCCTGCATCACGCCATCACCCGCCGCGATCCGCGCCTCGAGCCGCCCTTTTCGTTTAGCGAGCGTCCGATTCGCCGCATCAACCCGAACGTTTCGGTTGAGTTCGAGGCAGTGATCAACACGGCGTTGCAATACAACCCTCCTGATCGTTTTCCCGATACCGCCGCCATGAAGGAAGCGCTTTTGAATGTGGCGCGCAAGACCGGGATGCTTTCGAAAGTCTCTTCCATCCTGCCGGTTCCCAGCGGGGGACTCAAACCGCTCTGGTCGTTCAAGTGCGAGGATGAGATACGCGGCGCGCCGGTGTTTAATCAGGGATCGCTGTATATTGGATGCTACGACAATAACCTGTATTCCCTGAACGCCGCAGACGGACAACTTCAATGGAAATATCCCACAGAAGGCGGGATTGTTTCCTGCCCTGTGGTGTACGATAATAATGTCATCTTTGGGTCGGAGGATCAGCGCTTGCACGTGGTGAGCGCCCGCACTGGAAAAATCGTCTGGACGTACTACACGGAAGGAAAAATTTATTCATCCCCGCGTATTGCCGACGGGCACATCTTTATCGGTTCCGACGATCAGGACCTGCATGCGGTCAACGTGAATACCGGCCGCGCCATCTGGAAATTCTCCACTGATGGCGCGATCCACTCCACGCCTTTGGTCGCCAATGAACTGGTCTTCTTTGGAAACGAAGTGGGAACGTTTTATGCGGTGGATTTTCGCGGCGCGGCAAAATGGCGTTTTCAGGCCAAACGCGCTGTAACCTCCTCCCCGGCGCTCAAAGGGCAGGCCATTTATTTTGCTTCTGTGGATGGTGTGTTATACGCGTTGGATGCAAAGAACGGCTGGCCGATCTGGAAATTCCGCATGGGCAAAGGGTCCATTTCCTCGCCGGCTTTTGCGGATGAATTTATCTTCGTTGGCGCGGCGGACGGCTTTATCTACTGTGTGGACGCGCGCAATGCCAAGGAAGTGTGGCGTTTCCGCACAGAGAATCAGGTGAGCGCCTCGCCCATTATTTACAAAGATTCCGTCTACTGCGGCTCGGTGGATGGAAACATGTACTGCCTCGAATATCGCACAGGCCGCCTGCGCTGGAAGTACGAAACCCAGGCTGCAATTACCGGTTCGCCGGTTATATTCGACGACATCCTGTATTTCGGCTCAACCGACCATCACGTTTACGCACTTTTTGCCTAAAAGGAGTTTCCCCGTGGCTGATTTTTTCCGCAAACTATTTGGAACAAAGAAAACCGGTGAGCCTGCGCCTCAAAAACAGGTCGACGCCGCCACCACCGCCCCGCTTTCAGAGCAACAGATCAATTACATTGTCTCGAGCCAGACCGTGAAGTATGAGATGAAGCAACTGGTCGCGAGCGCGGGACAGTCGGTTGGCAAACAACGCGAGCATAACGAAGACAGCCTGCTTGCGA
>JACPVD010000114.1 GCA_016191895.1 Chloroflexota bacterium
ATCCAAATCATATCAGGCATTATTTATTTATTATCCATTATGAAGACCACCATCCTTCTGGTCATTGAAGTTAAACACGCCGAAATCCCTTCCTTTGCGCCCGACCTGCAAAAGAAGGGATTTGAAGTTCATATTGCCCAGAATGGCAGCAAGGCCGTCGCGCGACTCAAAGATGTAAGCCCGAATCTTGTCGTCATCAATGCCGCTTCCTTGAGAAGCACCGGGCTTCGCATCTGCCAGTCGATTCGCGAAAAAGATCCGAAACTTCCGATCATTCTTATTCTCGACGATAACAACGGTGTCAACAAAGACGCGGCGGATGCGGTGCTCGCCCTTCCCTTTACCGTTCAAAAACTTGTCAACCGCATCAAGCCGTTACTGCCCGGCGACGGGAAAAATGTTTTGCACGTCGGCCCGATTCGACTCGATCTCGAAAAACGCCGCGTGCGTTGTCTGGGCAAAAGCACAAAACTCACCCCGCGCCTTGTCACATTATTGCACTTATTGATGGACAAACACGGCGAAGTCGTGGAACGCGAACCCCTCTTCAAAAAAGCATGGGAAACCAATTACACCGGCGATACGCGCACGCTCGACGTGCATATTTCATGGCTTCGACGCGCGATCGAACTCGACCCTGAAAACCCCAAGTTCTTAAAAACGATCCGCGGCGTTGGCTATCGGCTGGACGTGTAATTGATACTGTTTCCCCTGAATCGTAACCAATCGGATGCATACTTTGGATGTGCGTCCGATTTTTATTTTTAATTCGAGAGGCAGGTCGCCGCTTCGCGCGTGACGCTGGGCCTGCGCGACGCTATTGAATTTTTTCCCATTCCAGGCCGGGTCCACCTCCCAGAAATCCACATCGAGAGCGGTCTCCAATTTGACGGAGATGGGAGTAACATGCGCTTTGACCTTCCCGCCAACCGGCACGGTTGGGTCTTTGGCGGAGGAATCGCGTTCGAGTGAAATCACGGTTTTTGTTTCAGCCAGCCTGCTTCGAGCCGTATTCACCGCGCGGGGGGATTCGTCACAGGTAAGGAACTTTCTCCCATGCCTGGCGGCCACCAAGGCCGTTGTGCCCGAGCCGCAAAAGAAATCCGCAACAGTGTCTCCCTTGTTGGACGAAGCAAGGATGATCCGTTCCAGCAAAGCCTCGGGTTTTTGGGTGGGATAGCCGGTACGTTCTTTATGCAAACGCGCAACCACCGGGAAATACCACCAATCCTCCGGGACTTTTCCACGCTCGAGATTCGGCGCTTTGCCAAACCCGGCCTTACGCGACGACTTGAACGTGGCGACAGTATTCGGGTTATAGGGCTCGCGGACGGCATCTGCATTGAACGTGTATCCCTTCCCTTTGGCATAGACCAAAATCGTATCATGTTTGCGGTTGAAGGCGGTCTTGATCGGAGACGGGCCGTGATATGCCCAGATGATCTCATTGATGAAAACGCCGCCCGCACCGAACAATTCATCGAGAATCAAACGGGCATAGGCATCGGCATGCCAATCGAGATGCAGGTAGAGAGTCCCGGTTGGGGAAAGCAGGCGAACCATCAACGCAAGGCGCTCATAAAGGAACTGCAAATAGGAATCAAGATCGGGCCATGAATCGTGATAGCCTTCGGCAAGTTTCCACTTTGAGGGCTTGCGCGAGTCTTCGCCGCGGCCGACCCGCGCGGAAAATTTTCGGTTTGTGAAAAAAGGAGGGTCGGTGTAGATCAGGTCGATTTTGTCTTCGTATTCAGGAAGCAATGCCGACATGACGGAGAAATTCTCGCCCAAAATCACCCGTCCATTGGGGCGGGCATTGGGATAGCCGCGCCCATTCGGGTAGAGGACGGAATCTTGAACAAGAGGAACAGGCTGAGGGTCGGCGGATCGCTTTCCCTTCCAGTGGAGGTAAGGCATCGAGGTTGTCCTTCGACTACGCTCACATCGTCCCGATGCTCTTTCGGGAGGACGAAGGTTTTCGCGCTGAGCGTAGTCAAAGCGCGGGTGTATAAGGCGAGTTAGTAATGAATTTCCACCATCGTGCCGCGACCATAATGGTTGTTGATGGCGTCGGACGAGTGGGCAGGCAGGGTCCAGCGAAAGATCCAATTGGCTTCGTTCGTGCGCATGTTGATGCAGCCGTGACTCATTTCGGTGCCGAAGTTTTCATGCCAGTATGTGCCATGAAAAGCGTGACCAACGGGAGTGAAAAAGGTAGACCAGGGAATGCCCGGCAGGACATACCCGCTTTCGTCGGTGGTGACATCGCCACGATCGCCGATGCTGAAGTAACTATATCCCATGTGTTTCGAGGGTACTTTGTCGAGAACGGTGAATTTGCCGTTCGGCGTGGTGGTGGAAAGTTCCTTTTCGCCGCCCAAACCGCCGCCATAAACGCCGGAAGAGATATTGGTCTGGAAAACCGAGCGGCCATATTCGTAGGCGATCAATGTTTGCGTGGAAAGGTTGACTTCGATCATTTTATCGTCGTAGGGAACGTCGGGGGAAATTGGGTCGAAGATACTGAGCGGCAATATGCGCAGGTGAATGGCCGGCGCGAAATAAGGCACATTCGTGTCAAGCTCATCGTAGATGCGGTACCAAGGGCCGGTGTACTCGGCCATTTTGGGACCCTCTTCTACAGCTTCCACCCAATGCACAGAACCGTAGTATAGAGGGGGACTCGGATAAACGGCAAGGGATTCCCATCCACGCGCTTTGGAAAAGCGATACGGCGTGGTATACGGAACGGTCACTTCGGCGAGGCGACGCTTTCCAGCGGGAATTTCCGCGGGTTTTTGGTACATCGTTCGCACGCGATGCAAACGCCCGCGATGCAAATAACCTCCCCATACGCGATACCAGACCGGGTTATGCTTGGGTTCCTCCACCACCACCTCCCCATAGATATGCACAAGATCGTCGCGATAGCGGGTTTGGTAGATGCGGCTCTCGTCGGTGGGATGAACGCGCACCGGCATTTCGTCGGTGGCAATGCGAACGACAAAACTATCGTCGAAGTCGGTCAGGCCCGGCAGGAACGGGGAAAACGCCAGCCCGCCGAGGGCGAGGCCGCTTAGTTTGAGAAAATCTCTTCGTGAAAGTACGGGTTTCATGGGTGGAATTTTACCCCAAGTTCTGTAGCGCAAACGGAGTCCCGAAGTTCTACTTCGGCGCTTTCCGCAATCCGCAAGTAGAACTTGCAGACTCCGCTTTCACATTAAACAAAACCGCCCCGCGTTGATCGCAGGGCGGCGGGGATGTTCAGTTTTTCATTACGCCTGTATCGGATCGGCGATCATGTCTTTGAGCAGTATTTCCAGCGCCATCGAGTGCCCGCAGCGGCGGTGGGTAATAAAGAACTCGCAATCGCAGTTGAATACGCCGTTGTCATACGTGACGTGATGCTCGCTGTTGTCGCCGTGAAAATCAAGATCGAACTGGTTGAAGTGAAAGCGGCGCCTGTCTTCGGCATATCGTTTGGCCTTTTCCAACTTTCCGATCAGTCCTGAATCCATTGTTTAAGTCTCCTTTAGGGATGGAATATGTATCCTCTCAATAAATCGGGGTGGGGGGCATCTTGAGTGTGTTTCGCGCGCTCAAGGTGCCCCGCTTTCCCCTTCTTTTTGAAAAGATACTGGATATAAAAAAACACACGCGGGGATATTCGCGTGTGTTTAACAACCTGATTGGATATTTCCGTGAAATAAGCGCATGATGGCGTTACCTCGATAAAGGCAGTATAGCCCCGTTCAAAGCGCGAGTCAATAACAAAAATCGGATCGTCATGGAATCGTATGGGAATTGTAGGGTTTAAATTCTACGCGCACCTGCCGGCTTCTTCTTTCGCGCAAACGGCTTGTTGGCGGGCAATTTCAGCGTCACCCCGCGCAACGGAGCGTTACGCACGATCGTCACCATCTCTTTTTCCATAACCTTTCGCGCAACCTTTTTCTTTTTTGCGGATTCCGAGTCTGCGATTTGAATCTGCCCAAGCGCCATCGGCTTGGCCTTTTCCGTTCCCTGGTCCCAAACAGGCGAGTCGCCCTCCGCCAAAACCTGGTCAGCGACATCGGGCAGAGTCTCCCCTTTAACGATTTCCACGCCCGCAACCCGCGCAAGCGCCTCCGCCCGAATCTTCGCCTCTTCCCCGCGTTTTACATCTTCCCATCTCTCCTGAATGGACGGAACCCCCGCGCCGTTCAACGAATCGCAGACGGTCTTCCAGTAATCATCGTTCACAAAGCGAAAGTCCATGAAGGTATGGCATTGATACGCGCCCAACTCAATGAACAGGCCGTTTTCCCATATCTCCATGCATGAACGGATATATTCCAACCGGGTGACGTAATCTTTGAAGATCACGTATCCAAAGCGGCGGAGTCCCAACCCTTCGGCGATATCCCTGCGCAAAGACTTGCCCGAAGATTTATCGAGATATGCGGCAGAGACCTTGATCCGGCCGCGGGTGTCGGCGAATTTGTTGTGATACACCACAAGCCCGCGCTCTTTTTCATGGCGGTTGCAGTATGCGAATACATCCTCGTTCACGTGGCCGTTTGCGGAGATAAAGTCAAAGAGGAGGAATTGCTCCACGTCGGCAAACAGGTATCGGCGGTGAAGAAGCGGGAAGATGCGTCCCTCATGCCCGCGGACAAGTCCCTCGTCGACGGATTCATCCTGTTTGGCCGTGCGATACTCCATCCCGTATTTTTCGCCGAACCCTTCGATCTGTCCGTGGCCGAACATGGGCAGGCCGGGCAGCGTCGCCAGCAGCGCACAGATACCGAAGTATTTGTCGCCTGTTCCAAATTGTTCGACAGCGGTCTTCTCATCGGGGTTGCTCATGAAATTGACATAGCGCTTGAGAATCTGCGGATCGAATTCGAGCGTGTTTCGAATCGCCATGCGGTATTTTGCGTTGTCTTCATCGCGAAGCATATGCATGAAGGCGGAGTTATACACGCGATGCATCCCCAGCGTGCGGACAAAATATCCCTCCATGAGCCAGAAGGCTTCGGCGAGCAATAACGTGTCAGGCACTTCGGCGGCGACGCGATCCACCACCTCGCGCCAGAATTCGACGGGGATTTTTTCATCGAACCCGGCCCGGGTCATGCCATATTGTGAGCGCGACGGAATCGCCCCGCCGTCGCCGGGCTGGGGAAACCATAAACGCTGAATGTGTTTCTTGGCGAGAGTCATCGCCGCGTCGAATCGAATGACGGGGAAATTTCGCGCCACATGCAGGATGACTTGAATGACCGCCTCGCGCGCTTCCGTGTTGGTGTAATCGATCTGGGCGGTGTCGTTCCACGGAAAGGATGTGCCGTCGTTGCCGTGATAGACGTGGGTGGTTTTGTTCGTTTGGTAATTATGCAGTTTAAAGACAACGGCGGCATCGGAGCGATCGTAATAATGATCTTCCAATACAATTGCGGCGCGCGAGTCTATGGAAAGATTTTCAGAGTTGAAGGAATACGAAGGATAGGGAGGCTGGTCAACGGACAAAAACCGATCCGGATGCTCGATCACCCAGGTCGAGTCGATGCCCATGTGATTCGGAACCATATCCGCCGAGAGGCGAATCCCTCGCTCCCATGCGCGGGAGCGCAAATTACTCAATGCATCCCATCCGCCGAGGTCGCCCGCAATGTCATACGAATGAAGCGAATATGCCGACGCGACGGCGTCCTCCTGCCCCATGCGTTGCTTGATGCGCTTCGAAGCCTGGCTTCGCTCCCACAAGCCGATCAGCCATAGGCCGGTGAATCCGCGCGAGGCGAGCAGGTCGAGTTCTTCGTTTGGAATCTGGTCGAGCGTGTTGATTTCGCGCTGATATTTTTTGGATAACTGTCCAAGCCAGACGTAGGTATTTTTCGCAAGCAGGACGAGGCGCGGCATCCAGTCTTTATCGGGGCTGTAACGTTCGGCGTCGGCGTAGTCGCTGCCGGAAAACACCGGCACATGGACTTCGGCTTTGGCCGGTTCGGCGGTCGTAAAATGATGACGGATCGTCTCTTCGTGAAGATAATCCACGCCGCGCAGCATACGCTGTGAAAACGACTCGTCGAGCAAATATCCCCACTTGGCGATGATGTATCGCAGCTGCCCTTCGAGAGAATCGGGGGAGGCGGCAATCGGCGCGGAGAGAATATCGATCAGGGTATCGCCCAATGAAGACTCGCCGCTGCCGAAGCCGGGCTGGCGGGCGAAAAATTGCTTCAATAATCGAAGCACATCCTTATAGGAAGAGCCGTTCATCACGGATTCGTCGGCGAGGATTTTATAGGGCTGGCAGGCGGGATTGGCGTTGAAATTATCCACCAGCAATACATCTTCCACGGTGGCGGCCCGCACGCCGCGGCCGAAATCGGTGAAATGCGGAGGCCTGGAGACGAGGTATACGCCGGCCGTCACTTCGCCGCGAAAAACGCTCAACGGTGGAAATTCGTCGATGAATTTGCCCAGGGTGAGATCATATTTCGAACCGAGGCTCGATTGCACCACCCCCATGGCGCGTCCCATCACGCCGGTATGCCTGCTGAAAAAATGTTTGAAGAGGGCATGATACGCTTCGTCGAGCAGGGACAAGGCATATAGGTCAGAAGCAGGTGTCGGGTCGGAGCGACGCGCCGACATTTGGGAGGCAAATGCCCGGGCGGATGTCAGATCTGAAAAGACCACATGCCCGTCCGGGCGGAAGAAGTCCGCTGAAAAATTAAATTTCATCCGGGAAGCGCGGGTAATCAGCATAACAACAATGATAACCGATTAACGAATTTTTTCGAGTAAAATTTCGGCGGGTAACCATGGAACCATCATTGGGTCTTTTTATTCTATTGCTTTTGCTTGGCGCGTTATACCTGCCTGTCATCTTTTTCGCCGTACAAAGGCGCGACGACGGCTATGGGGTATCCACCTGGCTCGTTGCGCTGTTTTCCCTGCTGGCCATGGTACTAAGCGTCACCGAGGCATTTTGGCGCAGTGGAGAATCGTCGATCACAAACAGCCTGCTGTTTCAGGATATTCAAATCTACGTTGCGCTGACACTGGTCGCGATCCTGATGCTGGCGCTGGAAACATTTCTAAAACGCAATACATGGTGGGTTTGGGCCGGCGTATGGGTCGCATGGTCGCTCGGTCTTGCGCTTATATTGACCAATGCGCTCAACCTGCCGGAAACCGTTTGGGTAAACGGAAACATTGCCCTGCAACGCGCAAGGCTTGGCCCGGCCTGGGCCGTTTTGGGATGGATCGTTTTCGCGATCGGAGCCATCCTGGATATTGCAAACGCAGGCCGGCATGCGCGGCAACAACTTTTCCGCAATCGCCTTAATTACTGGTGGCCGACGATCTTCCTGTTGTTCGTCAACGACATCCTGTTATTTTCCAATGTGATCATCGTCGGGCAGCCTGTTCGTCTCGGTGTGGCGGTCATGGCGGCCTATGTGATCGGCACGCACCACCTCCCCGACCTGCGCCAGATCACCCGCCGCATCCTCACATATGCCATCGTCGCCACGATCATCTCCAGCTTGTATGCGACCGGGTTTTTATTACTGCAAACGCTTTTCAAAAGTTTGAGTCCGCTTTTTGCAGGCGGATTTATGGCATTATTTCTGACATTTATCTTCTCGCCGTTATTGTCCTTCATATCCGGCCTTGTCAATCGATGGATGAAGGCCGATCAATACGACCCGAGCCAGACCATTCATCAATACAGTGAAAGCATCAGCAACATTCTCGATATGGATCGCCTTGCCAGCATCTCAGTCGGGATCATTCTCGAAGCCATGCAAGTGGAACGCGGCTACCTGTTTCTTGTGGACACAGAACGCGAAGTCGACGGCCATAAAAAATACAGGTTTCGCCTTGCAAGCAGTCCGGAAGATAGAAAAGTAACAGCAATGGAATTGGACGGAAGCGGGATCATCTCCGCGTATTTTGCGATCGAACAACGCCCGCTTCTTCAATATGACCTTGACCTGCTTCCGGGTTTTCGGACCGCCCCGCCTCTCGAGCGGGAGTGGTTCAGCCAGTTGCGCTGCGAAGTCTATATTCCCATCTTTGCCAAAAAACAATGGATTGGCCTGCTGGCCTTCGGCTCCAAACTGAGCGGCAACCGTTATACGCAGGAAGACCTCATCACCCTCAGCGCTCACGCCGGGCAGACCGCTGTTGCATTGGAAAACGCCCGGCTCGTGGACAACCTGATGCAATTGAACAACGAGTTACGCCAGGCACGACGGGCGCTGGAAAAGAACAACCGCGATCTCGAGCGCATCGACCAGGCCAAGTCTGATTTCATCAGCATCGCCTCGCACGAATTGCGCACGCCGCTGACCGTGATCAAAGGCTATAGTGAAATGTTGATGGAAGACCCCAAACTCGACCCAAACTTTCAATTCATCATGGGGAAAATTCACGATGGGACAATACGCCTGCACGAAGTCATGGACTCGATGTTCGACATCGCACAGATCGACGCGCGCGCCCTCCAACCGCACATTCAATCGGTGGAGTTGGGCTTCCTGATTCAAGAGGTTTGCATCGAACAGGCCAGCGTGATCAAGGAACGCAAACAATCCATTCTGATCGATATCCCCACCTTTCCGCACGTCAAAGCAGACCCCAACCTGCTAAGAAAACTATTTCAGCACTTGATTCGCAACGCCGTCAAATTCACGCCAAATGAGGGGAAGATCGCCATCACCGGTCATGGAATTCCTCCCATTGTGGATATGCCCAGCGGCGGCGTGGAGATTATCGTCAGCGACACCGGCGTGGGCGTGGACCCGAATTTTC